>CAVIRY010000147.1:0-6501 GCA_963645255.1 bacterium | reverse complement strand
CTGGTGTTAAACAAGATGCAAGTATTAGAATAGAAGCCAGTATTATCTACATTATGGATGAAGTAAGTAATGCTTATGGACATAGCTATTATTATAAAGAAGAACTAGCAACACTATTACCTAGAGTTTTAGGTATACAAGTATCTGATGAAAAAATAGATGAAGCTTTAAAAAGTCTTGAGAAAAATTCATTAATAATAGTAAAAGAAGAAAAGTATTATTTAAAAGAAATGTATGAATCAGAATGTTTAATCGTTAGAAGATTTAAAATGCTTTCACATGAAAAAGAAATTTCTAATAAGAATTTAGAAGAGAAAATAAAAGACATAGAAAAGCTTTTAACTATTACATATAATGAAGAACAATTGCAAGCTATAAGAGAAAGTTATTTAAAAAAGTTCTTAATAATTACCGGTGGTCCAGGTACTGGAAAAACAACAATTATGAAAGCTATAACTGAAGTATATCGGCAAATGAATAAACTAAGTTATACTGAATTACAAGAAAAAATGGCACTTCTTGCCCCAACAGGAAGAGCAGCAAAAAGAATGGCTGAAACAACATTACTTAAATCATCAACCATTCACCGCTTTCTAAAATGGCAAAAAGAGACAAATAAATTTCAAGTAAATGAGTACAATAAAAGTAAAGTAGAATTTGTAATAATTGATGAAGCAAGTATGATAGATACTTATCTAATGGCAAACCTACTAAAAGGACTTTCTGCCAAATGTAAAATAATATTAGTAGGTGATGATCATCAGTTACCTTCAGTTGGACCAGGTCAAGTATTACATGATTTAATTTGTAGTGAAAAACTACCAGTAATTAAATTAACTGAGTTATATCGTCAAGGAAAAGATTCAAATATTTTAACGCTTGCTTATGACATTAGAAATGGATATGTTGATGATAACGTTTTTAATATAGGAGAAGACCTAACATTTATTGAATCAAAAAAAGCACTTGTCGTAAATAACATTATAGAAATAGCTGATGCCCATAAAGGCTTATCATATAAAGATTTTCAAATACTTTGTCCAATGTATAAAACAATTGCTGGAATAGATGAGATAAATAGTCAAATGCAAAGATTTTTTAATTCAAAATCTAAATACAAAAAAGAAATAGTAACAGGAGATGTAACATTTAGAGAAGGTGATAAAGTAATACAACTTACTAATATGCCAGATGAAAACGTATACAACGGTGATATTGGTATCATAAAAGAAATAAAAACTAATCCTAAAAAAGAAATAATTATTGATTTTGATGGAAATGTCGTTAAATATCCACCATCTAATTTTTCAAATTTTCGACTAGCATATGCTATTTCAATTCATAAAGCCCAAGGTAGTGAATTTGAGGTAGTAATTATTCCAATAGTTTCAAACTTTAATAAAATGTTATATCAAAAATTAATATATACTGGAGTAACCAGAAGTAAAAAAAGATTATATTTACTTGGCGAAATGTCTGCACTAAAACAAGCTGTCAGTAATAAAAATGTTGATATACGTCGCACAACTATTAAAGACTTTTTAGAAACTGGTATAAAATAATTTACGTTTTCCATACTAAAACTGAGGTGAAAAATATGGAAAATTGTCTAAAAAAATGTACTGTTGCGACAATCATGGTCGGAACAATGGCCGCAATTGCTTATATGTATTTAAAAAATAATCCTGATATAGTATGTGATATGAAACATATGGCTAAGGATATGGCTAAAAAAACATATGACAAATTAGATGAGTTAGATTAATTGGCTTAGATAGTCAATTTTTCTTTTGCCCTATATTTAGAGCTGTTTTGACATGTTTGACATGAACTTGGTTTGCATATAAAATAATAAAACAAGAACTAAATGTAGGAGGTTTGCGATGAAAGTCGAAATAAGGAACAAAAAGAAATTGGCTGCCATTTTATTAACCGCTACTATAACCTGGTCAACTCAAACAGGCTGTATTGAACATGAGGTAACTATTGTGCCGGATGCAACAGAACAATATGATACTATAGATAGTACTAGTCCAGAAAAAGCTTTTAAGCCTCAAATAATTGATGTGCCTAGTGAAGATTTTAAGCTAGTAATTGAATATGCTTTGGAGGGCGATGCCTCTAAAGAATGGCGTATAACATCTGATAAAAAAATATATACAAAAGTTTATACAAAAGGTTTACCAGTCGGAAAAAAAGTATATATTGATAACGTTCATACTGATACAACTATAATATCAACATATCCAGAAATGAATGGTATAACTCAGGACAGTATGGATGATAGGATTCATAATAGTTTAATGTATGGCTTTCCTATATCTGAGAACGCGAATACCTTCAAAAAGGCGTATATGCCAATAAAATAGCATCTGTATACGGACTATTAATTCAAAATGGTGACGACGAACCGTATGGTGTTGATGTTTCAGCTGATGTAGTAGTATTAGTTAACAACAAAATAATAAAAGAAACTGAGAATGGAAAACAAAAAGTGTATGTTTATGACCGAAAGGGTAATGAAACAGAATATACTGGTTCTAATAAATAATCTTAAAAGGAAAATATAAATTTGTATAAATGAAGTATCTTCTTTTTCTTCGTAATTGGAAATATAGTCCTTTCCCCTTGTAAAATAAAGTAAAAGAGCGTTGAAAAAAACTATTTCTTTAGATATAATAGTAAATAGTTGAAATTATAGGAGTGATAAAATGGCATTAAAATACAACGAGTCATCAATAAAAATACTAGAAGGATTAGAAGCAGTAAGAAAAAGACCAGGTATGTACATTGGCTCAACTGATAAGAGAGGATTACATCACTTGGTATGGGAAATTGTTGATAATGCTATAGACGAAGCTATAAATGGCTTTGGTGATTACATAAAAGTAACAATACATAAAGATAAATCGGTAAGTGTTGAAGATCATGGACGTGGAGTTCCTACTGGAATGCATGAATCAGGTAAATCAACTCCAGAAGTAATATATACAGTATTACATGCCGGTGGTAAATTTGAAAGTGACGGTTACAAAGTTTCCGGTGGACTACATGGTGTCGGTAGTAGTGTCGTTAATGCTTTGTCTAAATGGATGGAAGTAACAATAAAAAGAGATAAGAAAGAACACTATATCCGTTTCGAAAATGGAGGACAAGTAGCTGTACCCTTAAAAGAAATAGGTACAACTAATAAAACTGGAACAACAGTTAGATTTTTACCAGATGATGAAATTTTTACAACGACAAACTTTTCATATACAACAATCTGTGAAAGAATGCAAGAAAGTGCCTATCTTTTAAAAGGAATAACTATTGAAGTGATTGATGAAGAGGACGAAAGAAATGCTAAATTCCATTACGAAAGAGGAATTGAAGAATTTGTAGAAGAAATAAACAAAGGAAAAAATACGCTTCATAAAGTACTATTTCTTTCAGGCATCAAAGAAAAAATAGAAGTAGAAATTGCTATGCAATATACAGACTCATATAATGAAAATATTGTTAGTTTTGTAAATAATGTTAAAACTATCGACGGAGGATCACACGAAGTAGGATTTAAAACAGCCCTAACTAAAGTATTTAATGACTATGCTAAAAACAATAACTTTGTAAAAGGAAAAGATAAAGCTTTTGAAGGTAGTGACGTTAGAGAAGGACTAACGGCTGTTCTTAGTCTAAAAATACCAGAAGGAATTCTTCAATTTGAAGGACAAACGAAAGGAAAACTTGGAACACCTCAAGCAAGAGTAGCAGTAGAAAATATTGTAACTGAACAAATTAGAACATTCTTAGAGGAAAATAAGTCTATCGCAACTGAAATAATCAATAAGAGTTTACGCAGTAAAATAGCACGTGAAGCTGCCAGAAAAGCTCGTGAAGAAGCTCGTAAAGGTACTAAGAAAAATAATAAAGAACGTTCTCTTTCTGGGAAACTTGCCCCAGCTCAAAGTAAAGATAAAGATAAAAAAGAATTGTTCTTAGTCGAAGGAGATTCAGCAGGAGGTTCTGCTAAACAAGGCAGAGATAGACGTTATCAAGCAATCCTTCCTTTGAGAGGTAAAGTTTTAAATACAGAGAAAACTAAAGAAGAAGATATTTTAAAAAATGAAGAAATTAATACAATGATATATACCATTGGTGCTGGCTATGGCTCTAATTTTGATATTAAAGACTGCGAATATTCAAAAGTAATAATCATGTCCGATGCCGATGAAGACGGAGGACACATTCAATGTCTATTACTAACATTCTTCTATCGTTATATGAAACCGTTAATAGAAGATGGCAGACTTTTTGTAGCTTTGCCCCCATTATTTAAAATTCAATCTGGTAAAAATATTGAATATGCTTATACGATAGATGAGATGAAAGAAAAAAGTAAAGGTAAAAAATGTGAAATACAAAGATATAAAGGACTTGGTGAAATGAACGCCGATCAATTATGTGAAACAACTATGAAACCAGGAAGTAGAACATTAATTAGAGTAAACATTGAAGACGCTCAACTTGCTGAAAAACGTGTTTCAATTCTTATGGGCGATGATGTACCACCTAGAAAAGAATGGATAGAGGAAAATGTTGAATTCTCACTAGAGGATGACTTTGAAATTAATTAAAAGGAGTAGGAAAATATGGCAAAAACAAAAACAGAAGAAGTAATAGAAAAAATATTTGACTATACATTAGAAGACCTCATGGGAGAACGCTTTGGTAGTTATTCAAAGTACATAATTCAAGATCGTGCTATACCTGATGCTAGAGACGGACTTAAGCCCGTACAACGTCGTATCCTTTATTCAATGTATAAAGAAAAAAATACCTATGACCATGGCTATCGAAAAAGTGCTAAAACAGTAGGAGATGTAATTGGTAATTACCATCCACATGGTGATAGTTCTATATATGATGCCATGGTACGTATGTCCCAACCTTGGAAGACAAGATTACCATATATAGATATGCATGGAAATAACGGTTCAATTGATGGTGATTCTCCAGCTGCTTATCGTTATACTGAAGCAAGACTTTCAAAGATAAGTAATGAAATGCTTAGAGATATTGATAAAAATACCATTGAATTTACGCCAAATTTTGATGATACAACAGTAGAACCAACGGTATTACCAGCAAGATTTCCAGCTCTATTAGTCTATGGAGCACAAGGAATATCAGCAGGTTATGCCACTAATATTCCGCCACACAATTTAGGGGAAATAATAGATGCAACAATTTACAGAGTAGATCATCCAGACTGTACTTTAGAAGAATTAATGCAATATGTAAAAGGACCAGATTTTCCAACAGGCGCAATAGTAGAAGGAATAGATGGTATAAAGGATGCTTACACAACAGGCCGTGGTAAAATAAATATCAAAAGCAAATACACAATTGAAGAAGACAAAAGTAAAACTTCAATCGTTATTACTGAAATACCATTCGAAACAAATAAAGCATTACTAGTTAAGAAAATAGATGACATTAGAATTGATAAGAAAATAGAAGGAATAGTTGAAGTACGTGATGAGTCAGCAGCTGATGTTCGAATAGTTATTGATTTAAAGAAAAATGCTAATAAAGAACTTATCATAAATTACTTACTAAAAAATACTGATATGCAAATAAGTTATAACTTCAACATGGTTTCAATTGTTAATAGACGCCCAAAATTACTTGGTCTATCACAAGCATTAGATGCTTTTATAATTCATCAAAAAGACGTCGTAAAAAGAAGAACTGAATTCGACTTGGCTCACGCTAAAGCTAGATATCATATTGTTGAAGGTTTAATTAAATGTATTTCTATCTTAGATGAAGTAATAAAAGTAATTAGAGCATCTAAAAATAAGCAAGATGCTAAATTAAACTTAGTAAAAGAATTCGAATTTACTGAAGAGCAAGCAGAAGCAATCGTTATTTTACAACTATACCGTTTAACGAATACAGATGTAGTAGCTTTAGAAAATGAAAAAGCTTCCTTAGAAAAAATCATTAAAGGATTAAGCGCTATTCTTGGCAGTGAAGAAGTATTAAAATCTGTAATGAAAAAAGATTTAAATGACGTTAAAGAAAATTATGAAACTCCAAGAATTACAGAAATAAAAGATCAAATAACAGAAATTAAAATAGATACAACAGCTATGATACCTAAAGAAGATGTAGTAGTATTAGTAACCAAAGATGGCTATATTAAAAGAACCTCATTCCGTAGTTACACAGCTTCTAATCCAGAAGATATAACTATAAAAGAAAACGACTACATCATTGGAATGTATGAAATGAATACAACCGACACATTATTATTATTCACAACATCTGGTAATTACTTACATATACCAGTTCATATAATTCCTGATTTAAAATGGAAAGACATGCCTAAACATGTAAGTAATATAATTGAAATGTCATCAGATGAAAGCATTGTTTCATCAATTCCAGCGTATAGCTTCGAAAGTGATAAAAATATTATTATCGCAACTCGTGATGGTATGATTAAGCGTTCCA
>CAVIRY010000146.1:0-3577 GCA_963645255.1 bacterium | reverse complement strand
TCCCTATACTTATCAATTTGTTTATCATTAAGTATAATCATATCATTTATAATCTTATATTTTGCTTCGGTACTTTTACTTAAAAATTCCTTATTACTAATATAATTATTAAATACAAATCCTAACTCTTTATAATTATCATTTAAATAAATCTGATAATTTTTAGTCTTCTTATAAAGTTCATAATCTTCTCTTTCTTCATTAATACATGAAATAAAATATTTAACAGATAAAAAATCATTCAAAGGATTATCCACTTCAATATTAGTAGAAACCAGTCTTGGATAATCAACACTATTATAAAATTCAAATGCTGATCCTGACATATTAGTATTAAAAGACAACAAATTACTATTTTTAAATATCATTCCTTGATTAGAATAACATCCTAAAAATGAATTACTTCTAACTAACTCATCAAATTTTATTTCTTTATAACTATTCATAAAATTATAATATTTCTTGTTATACTCAAAACTATTATTTCTATATTTATAAATTGTATAATTAGACCAGATACCAGAGAATAGTATCACAAAAACAAATAAATACTTAAGTCTATTTTTAGAATTATATACAAATATAAGTACAATTAAATTAATGATCATAAAACTAATCATCATAACAATATATTTAATATCATGAATATATTCTATATCAGGATGTCTATAGGTTAACACAAAGTACAATAAAATCATCATTACTAAACCTAAAAGTGAAGTAAGAACACCTGTTTTAATACTAATATTTTCTTCTATACATTTTATAGAAAGTAAAGATAAAACAAGTGTAGGCATATAAAACCATCTTGCATAATACTTAGTTGTAAACAAGAAAAATGAACTATTAAGTACTGGTACAAACATAAATAAAATACATGTAAATATCAATATACTAAGCCAATTTTTTCTTCTTTTAAATGTATAAGAAATTGCTAGAACAGAGCCAATAAAAGGTAAATATAAATCAACACTATCATAATTAGCAATATCCAAATAAGCTCTTGGCATCATAACCTCTGAAGGAAAGAAAAACGATCTAAATATTTCAATATAATCAATTAAACTACTATATTTTAAAGAACTAACCAAAGTAAAATTATTATTAATTCTTGGATTAGAAATTGTAAATAATAATGATGGTATTAACACAACACTAGTAAGTAATGTTCCAAGTAACCCTTCTAATAAAATAGTAAAAAACTTTTTAATATTAAAATCATAACTCTTACAAATAACTTTAATAACATAATAGATAATAACAAAAACAACCTCACCTATAAACATAAACCAATTTGTAAAAGCTAACAAAGAAACAGTTAAAGCAAAATATCCTTTTTTATTATCATAAACCAAATTATCTAATGTATATAAAAGTAAAGGAAATAAAACGACAGAATCATAGAAATGAAATAACATATTTGTGAGTTGAAAACCCGAAAAAGAATATAATAAAGAACCAAGTAATACTAATTTTTTATCTTTAACATAACGCCTCATAAATAAATATGAAGTTAAACCAGCTACACCAAACTTAACGATTATTAAAAATGGACATAAATAAGGATACCAAGTAGCAGGAAACAAATATGAAATAATATTAAAAGGACTAAATAAATTATAAAAACTAAATGTTCCTATAAAGTTACTTCCTAAATCATTAAACCAAGTCCATAAATAACTACCATCTTTTAATGAGTAATTAATAAATTCACCAAATACCATTTGTTGTAAATTAAAATCTGCTCCTAAAAAAAATAATCCTTTTCCCAAAATAGTATTAGGTAAAACTACTAAACAGCCAACTAAAAATGAAAGTAAAAATGCTAATATCCCATATTTATATTTTTTAACTTCTTTACCCATTTATACTCACCAATAAAATTATACCAAAAAAATTAAAAAAGTATCAAATCTTATTAAAATGATACTCTAATTTTTAAACTAATTTTAACATTTATCAGTACATATTTTTGTTGTTAAGTAGAATTTATCAAATATTTCATTTTCCTCTTTTAATATTTCCTCGCTTAACTCAGAATTAAAGTTTTCTTGCTTTTCAGATATTCCGCTAATTATTTCCTCGGCTTTACCATTTTTTATAGAAACAAAATTAGGAGCAAAAATCCTTTTTTCACCTACTTCGACTACACTATCATTTTCATCAGTTAATGTATAATTCTCTAATAGTTCACCAAAATATTCTAATAACTTATAATAAGCATCAGTTCCTTTACTTTTTATAATAGGATTACTATCTTTTAATTCATACTCATCTCTTAATATTTCATTATGAAAACCATTCCATATACGTACATAATATATTTTTTCAACACTATTTTCATTAGCAGATTCTATTGCCTGTTCTATTACACTTCTACACCAAGGACACTCCGGATCACCGAAATATACAATAAAAGTCTCTTCATTTTCTATCTTTTTTACAATATCTTCAGCAGTAGTATAAACAAAAGGATTGTTCTCATTTATAGATAAATTTCTATATTTAAAATAATCATTTTTTTCACCATTAAAGCTCTCGTATTCTTCTTTGAATTTCAAAGCATCACTGATTTTTTCCTTTTGACTACTACATGCAGTTAAACTCATTATTCCCAAAATCAGCAATAAAATTAATAACATTTTATTCTTCATAACATTTACTTCCTCCTAAATACAATTATACACATTTTTTATAATTAAATAAATAGCTAAGAAGTTGAATAAACTCAACGCCTGGTTGAGTTTGCATAATTATCATCTAAAAATAACAAAATAATATTTAAATATTCACATACCAATTTATTAGTATTAACAAGCCAAAACTTATTATCAGTATTCTCTCGTAAATAATCTTCATACATCGAAGAAAATCTTAATATTTCCGAATGATTCACAACTAATTCTCTTGCTATCATAGCCATATCATAAGCACTAGAATAATGTCCATCTTCATCTAAACCAGTACAATTTTTAAAATAAGTATTATTAAGTCCTAGTTCCTTAACCTTTTTATTCATCATTTTAACAAACTTTTCCTCACTTCCAGCTATAACTTCAGCCATTGCTACTGTTGCATCATTACCAGAAGCCATAGAAATACCCTTCATTAAATCCTCAACCGATATTTTTTCACCTTCACTAATATAAATTTGTGAGCCACCCATATCAGCTGCATTTTTACTAACCGTAACAATATCATTCCATTTAATTTTACCAGCTTCAACTTGCTCCAAAATAATTATTTGAGCAACCATTTTAGTCATAGACGCTATTGCTACCTTCTCATTTTTATTTTTTTCAAAAATAATTTTACCTGTATTAGCTTCAATTAAAATACCAGATTTTGCATTACTTATCAGATCACTATCCAAAGCAAAAACTGAAAAAGGACAAACTAACACCAATAATAAACCTAAAAATTTACATATAAATTTCATGTCTACCTCCTACAATTTTCTATGTAAAAAAACACAAAATTATACATAAATTGTCAGTTTAATGATATTATATTGCTAGGTGATTTTTTTATGTTAAACACTAAAGAAAGAATTCAAAATGCTTTTTTAGAATTATAT
>CAVIRY010000145.1:0-6750 GCA_963645255.1 bacterium | reverse complement strand
AGCTAAACAAGAAAACTATGATTTAGTAATTGTTGATACTGCTGGTAGATTACATATTGATGATGAATTAATGGATGAACTTGTTAAAATTAAAGAAGCAGTTAAACCTGATGAAATACTTTTAGTAATTGATGCTATGATGGGACAAGACGCTATTAATGTTATTACAGGTTTTAATGATACTTTACCTTTATCTGGCGTAATTCTTACTAAATTAGATGGTGATACTAAAGGTGGGGTTGCTTTATCTGTTAGACATTTAACGAATGTTCCAATTAAGTTTATTGGTGTTTCTGAAAAATTAGATGGTCTTGATTTCTTTGATCCGGAAAGAGCTGCTGGTAGAATTCTTGGCATGGGAGATATAGTTTCTTTAGTTGAAAAGGCAACTGATGCTATTGATGAAAAAGAAGCTGAAAAGGCTGCAAAAAGAATGCAACAAGGTAAGTTTGACTTGGAAGACTTTTTATCAACTATGAAGCAAATTAAAAAATTAGGACCATTGGAAAACTTGTTGAAACTTATTCCTGGGGCTAAAAAGATGGGACTTAATGATATTAAAATAGATCCAAAGCAAATGGCTCATATTGAAGCAATTGTTTTATCTATGACTCCAAAAGAAAGAAGGAATCCAGATATAATTAAAGCAAGTCGCAAAACAAGAATTGCTTCTGGGTCTGGTACTTCTGTACAAGAAGTTAATAGATTACTTCAACAGTTCGATCAAATGAAAAAAATGATGAAACAAATGAGTAATGGAAATATGAAATTGCCATTTTAGTAGTTTTATTGGTAGCTAAATATCTCTTTTATCATATTATAGATTAGAGGAGGTATTTTATTATGTTTGATCAAAATATGAATATGCCAAATTTCGATTTTGATAGTAATGTTGTTGGCAATAATAATGTTGTTGATAATGATATGAATGTTGATATTAATATGATGGGCTATCAAAATATGTCTCAAGGAGGCAGTTTTAGTCCAATAAATGAAGCAGTTCAAGAGAAATGTATTCATAGAACTATAGTGCATGAAGTTCCACATGTTTGCCCAGTACATACAAGGATTATAAATCATCATATATATAAACATACTTATAGGCCAGCTTATTCTTGCTCTGAGGAAAATACTGTAAGTAATGTTCAAGCTGGTTCTTGTTGTCAATTTAGATGATTATGAGAGACGTTTGTCTCTTTTTTTCTTTTTGTGTTATAATTTTTTTAGAGAGGAACTTTTTATGAATAATATAGAGAGAAAATTAGTAGATGAAATGTTGAATGGAAGAGCAGGACTTGCTACTGAATATATGTATAATAGGGATTATGAGTTTGTAAAAGCAGTTTTAGAGATGGAAGAATGGGATGATCCAAAATTTAAGAGACTTCTTACTAGCAATATTTGGTTTTGTGATTTAGATACAATAAAAGGTATCTTACAGTTACCAGAATGGAGTGAAGAACGATTTTGTAGGGCACTATCTTCTTCTATTTGGAAGGCTGATTTAGATAGTATTAAGAAAATTTTGGGTAGACCAGAATGGTATGATTCAAAATTTGATAGAGTATTTACTTCATCAATTTGGGCTAGTACTTTTGATAAAGTTTCGAAAATTTTGGATGTTTTAGAGTTAAGAGATCCAAAGTTTAGTTCATTACTTACTTCAACTATATGGAATAGTACTCCTGAAATGGTAAAGGCAGTTTTGGAGATGGAAGAATGGAACAATCCAAAATTTAGTGATTTACTTACTCCTAATATATGGAATAGTAATATAAAAGTTGTAAAAAAAGTATTAACTTCTAATTACTGGGAAGAACCTAAATTTAAAGGACTTCTGACTAGTAATGTTTGGAGTTGTTCAGATCCTTTGATGATAGATGAAGTTTTAAGTTTAAAGGAATGGAATGATGAGAAATTTAGGAATTTACTTACTCCTACAATTTGGCAAAGTAATTCTGAAACTGTTAAAGGCGTTTTAAGTTTAAAAGAATGGAATAATCCAAAATTTAGTAAATTATTATCTCCTAATATATGGAATAGCAATATTGATAATATTATTGATACGTTAAGTATGGAAGAATGGGACGATGAAAAATTTAGTCATCTTCTAACTTCTAGTTTATGGAAAAGTAATGCTTTAGAAATAAGAAATATTTTATCTATGAGTGAATGGAATGATAAGAGATTTTGTCATTTATTAACTCCAAGTATTTGGAATAGTAGTTATAAAGCTGTAAAAGATATATTATCATTACCATATTGGTCTTTTCATAAATATGATAAATTATTGAAGCCTAGTATTTTTTCTTTATCGGTAGACAATATTGTTGCTGGTATGTCATTATTAAGTAAATATGGAATAGATGAGTATGCTACTAATGGTTGTTTAAGAAATAGTTCTACTTATTTAGAAAAACTTTTAGAATATTTGAAGAACAATAATTACCCTTTAACAGTTATGAATACTACTGGTGCTCATAGATGTCGATTGAATCCAATTTTAAGTGTTACTAGTAAAAGATTAAGAGAAGATTATGGTATAGATGTTAAGACTATGAAAGGTGTTGATTCGTTGTATGCAAGACATTAATGATATTATTAATAAATATGATAAGAGTGTTATTAGTAAACTTGATATAGAAAATTTTTCTAAAATTGTTTCTTTTTTGAGAGAATCTGGTTGTGATTTTGTAGATGATATTGTTGAAAACTATTTAGATTTGTTTGTTTTTGATTATGAAGAATTTGTTAATAAATATTATAAACTTGACAATAAGTATAATGGTAACTTTTTTGAAAAAGTTAGTTATAATATGAATATTTTAGAGGAGTTTTATATTGTTTAGTTACTTATTTAAGCTGAAATTTGTATATGGTGGAGTTGATTAGATTACATGGATAGAAAATTTATAGAGTTAATTCAACTTATATGTTTGGAAAATAATATAGAGTGTCATGTTTTGTCTTTGGGATATTTACTTGTTTTAGAGAAAAATGGAATGGTTAAAACTATTTCTGGTTATAAATTTGATAATAATAGTTATTCTTTGGGTAAGATATTTGATGATAAATATGCCACATATGAATTATTAAAATATTATAATATATCAGTGTGTGAACATAGTATATTTTATTGTAAGAATAATACTAATGGTTATGTTGGAAGATATATTGGTTTGAAATATTTGAGAGAGAAATTTGATGAATATAATGGTGATGTTGTTGTAAAGAAAAATACTGGTACATGTGGAAATGAAGTTAATCATTTTAAGGAGTTTATGGAATTGGAAAAGTTTTATAATAGTACTTTTCTTGGTAATGCTTCTTTTAGTATATGTCCTTTTTATAATATTAGTAATGAGTATAGAGTTATTGTTTTAAATAATAAAGTTAAATTTATTTATAAAAAAATATTGCCTGAAGTATTTGGTGATGGATACTCTACTATAAGAGAATTATTATTAAAGTTTAACTATGAGTATTTTAAGAATGTTGCTGATAAATCTTTAGATGTTATTTTAAAGAAGAATGAGAAGTTTTGTTATAGCTGGAAATTTAATTTATCAGTAGGTTCTGTCGTTTCTTTTGATATAGATAAAAATGATAAAATAAAAGTACTTGATTTAGTTTCTAAAATTACTGATAGTATTGATATTGGTTTTTGTAGTATTGATATTATAAAGACTGTTGGAGATGAATATTTAGTTATGGAAATTAATTCGGGAGTAATGATGAAATATTTAATTTCTGAGAAGAGTTCTGGATATGATATTGCAAAGGATATTTATACTGAGGCAATATTTAGTATGTTTGATGTAAAATAATAAGTAAAATGTTTTGTCAAGCAAAGTGTCTAATTATGTCGCTTTCCTTGATTAATTAAAGTCTTTTGGTTATGCTAATAGTAGGGAGTGTGATACACATGATTTATCCATCTATTGATAAACTACTAAATATAGTTGACTCTAAATATGAGCTTGTTCATATAGCAGCAAGAAGAAGTAAACAAATTTCTAAAGACGGATATTTACAATTGCCTGAAAAAAATTATAAATGTGCTAAAAATATTGGAAGAGCTCTTGAAGAGGTTTCTGAGGGATTGATTGAAGTTAAAAGAAAGGGGGAGTAGTTTCTTTCTTTTTTTAAATATGTATTTTTACCTATTGACAAACGCACGTTTGTGTTTTAGTATAGTAAGACAAGTAGTAGATGTGCAATATATGCTATAAGGTCTATTTAGTTTATATTATGTATGAATTATAGTAAAAATGATTGTATAAATGTAATTATAAAAGAATTTGTACGTCAGTAAATGTTTGTTTTTATAATATTGATAAGTGGGTGATATATATATGAAAATATTAAAATATAAAAAATTAAGTTCTGGTAAGTATTTAGTTGTTTTAGATAAGGCTCAAGAATTAAAATTATATGAAGATGTAATTTTAAAGTATGAATTATTGTTGAAGAAAGATATTTCAGAAGATATTCTTTTAGAAATAGAGGCTTATAATAATGAGTGTGATGTTTATTATGTTGCTTTAAAATCACTTAAGTCTAGATTTAAGAGTTCTTGGGAATTAAGAAAAATGTTACTTTCTAAGGGTTATTCTAGTTCTTCTGTTGATATAGCTATAGAAAAGTTAGAGAGGCAAGGATATTTAAATGACCGCAGTTTTACAAAAGCATATATTAATAATCAGATAATTACTTCTTCTAAGGGTCCTAATAAGATAATTAAGGATTTATCTGAAAAAGGAATTGATATGAGTATTATTTCAGATGAGATATGGATTTTTGAAGAGGATATACAAATTGAAAAGATTAATAAGATTATTAGGATTGCTATAAAGAGTAATAGAAATAAGGGTGGAAATGTCTTGAAAAATAAAATTGTAAATGATTTAATTTTATCTGGCTATTCTTATGAAGTTATTTCTAAAGTAATTGACAGTTATAGTTTTAATGATACTTCTGATATTGCGAAGAGAGAGTATGAGAAATTGTATAAAAGATTAAGTAGAAAATATTCTGGTAAGGAATTGGAATATAAAATTAAAGAAAAATTATATCAAAAGGGACTTAGTTATGAAAAAGATTATTAAGAAAAATTTTACGTTGGTTTTACTTGGGATTTTAGTGTTTACTTTTGCTTTAGCTTTAGCAAGTTGTGTAAGTATTGATACTGATTTTTTATGGCATGTAAAAGCTGGGGAATATATGATGAAACATGGTATTTTAAATACTGATGTGTTTTCTTGGTATATGTATGGTAAAAGTTGGATGTCTCATGAATGGTTATTTGAAATTATTATTTATAATTTGAGTAATTTATTAGGAAAGAGTTTTTATGTAATATTTAGTTTTGTTTGTATTGGGATTTTAGAATTGGTTTTGTTTCTTTATAATAGAAATAATTATTTGAAGAATGTTTTGTTTAGTTTATTATGGATTGTTTTTGGTTTTATTTTAATCTTTTATGTACAGATAAGGCCGCATTTAATTAGTTATGTTTTTTTAGCTTTGACTATATGGTTTTTATATGATTTGTATAAAAATGAGAAGTCTAGGAAAATATATTTTTTACCTGTATTATCTGTTCTTTGGTCTAATATTCATGGTGGATCTAGTAATTTAGGGTATTTATTTTGTTTTATCTTTTTGATTACAGGTTTGTTTTCATTTAGGTTTTCAAAAATAGAAGCTAATAAAATTAGCAAGCAACAGATAACTAAGTATTTATTTTTAGCCGTTTTATCAATGATTTCTGTATGTATAAATATCCATGGTTTTAAGATGTTTTTATATCCATATCAAAATATGATGGATAGTTTAATGATTTCTAATATTTCTGAATGGATGCCGACTACACTTAATAATATAAGTAATTATCCATATTTTATTTTAGCTGTTTTGATACTATTTGTGTTTATCTTTAGTAAGAAAAAAATAGAATTAATGGATTTTGTTTTATTTGGAGTATCATTATTTTTAGGACTTAAGAGTATTAGATTTTGGCCATATACATATATTATTATGAGTTTTGTTGTCTTTAATTATATTGGTAAGAGAAAAATGGATTTGGGTACTAATTTATGTATAGGACTTATTTCAATTTTATTATTGTTGTTTTCAATAGGTAATTATTGTAGAAATTATGAAGATAATGTATATTTTTTAGATGATAAAGTAATTAGTATTTTAAAAGAGGAAAAACCGGAACGCTTATATAATATGTATAATTATGGTGGTATTCTTATTTATAATGATATTTTGGTTTTTGTAGATGGTAGGGCAGATTTATATTCTAAATATAATTATAGTGATTATTTAAATATTTCTAAATTAAATGGGGATTATCCTAAGTTAATTGAGAAGTACAATTTTGATTATTTTTTAGTTTCTACTAATTATCCAATATATACTTATTTAAAATATTCTAATAAGTATGAACTTGTTTATGAAAATAAGGATAAGATCTTTGCTTTGTATAAAGAAAAAAGTGCTGGGTAATTTGCACTTTTTAGCTTGATGATTTAGAGTTTTCAATTAACTTGTCCATGTATTCATTATATTGTTTTTTTAATGTATCATCTTTCCAAGTTATTTTTTTGCTTTCTCTATATTTAACTAGGGTTTGATAATATAGTGAATTATCTTCTTGTAACTTTTGGGCTGTTAACTTTTCTTTAATATCTGATTTAACATCTTTTAATTCGGCTTTGTCTTTTTCATCTACCTTTAAAA
>CAVIRY010000144.1:36905-42382 GCA_963645255.1 bacterium | reverse complement strand
TATATAAACATAGAAACTAAGCAAATAACAAAGAAACTTAATCCCAAAATTAAAGTAATACGACTAATAACTAACTCTGAACCACGTTCTTTTCTCTTACTAAATAAATCAGAACTACTACCAGATAAAATCTGAGCAGCACTTTCTGCTTTACCAGACTGAAGAAGAACTATAATAATTAATAAAATGGAAATAATTAAAAGTACTGTTTCCATAAAACACCTCCGTTTTAACAATAACTATAATATCATAAATATCATTTAGTTGCAACTAATGAAGAAGTTTTTTTACTTTAGCATCAACAAAATTACCAATAGATTCATCTTTTTTCTCATATACTTCTTCTAATAAAGTACTTAAAAACTCTGGTGAATTAGAACAATTTCTAATCCAAGATGATAATTTTTTTCTCTCCTGTGAAGAAAATTCATTATCATATTGCATCATAAAAAATAACATCTTAGAAATAACAAAATTAAAAGTAGCATTATTTTTAGAAGTTAAATCTCTAGCAGAATATATCTGATATTTATCCATATCACACAAATGTAAAAAATCATCTGTATATATATAACTACCCCTATTAACATCACTAACAAGTATTTTATTATCAGTTAAATTTTCAAAGTCTAAAGCAAGTTCAAACATTGAATCGAACAAGTCCGAACAAGTAAACTCTGTAGGTCTTTTATATAATGTTGTTCCTTCTTTTTTAGGACTATTAACTGCATCCAAATAATTCATAACATATCCAATAAAGTTTCCATCAACATCTGAAAAAGTATCAATTGGATTAGTTATTCTTCTTAAATCTAATTTATCAGAAAAAGCAATAGCCTTATCATAAGTCATTAATCCTTTTTTTCTACGTAATGTAACATCATACTTTAACAGTTTTAATGCTTTATCGCCATATCTAAAAACAATACCATCATGACCAGCACCAAGCTTTTCTAATACATAAATATTAGAAATGACCTCATGAGAATTATCTAAAATAATACTTTTAGCACTAATCATTAAGTTTTCCTACTACTTCATCAACACTTAAATTAATACTTTCATTATCTATTCTCTTTTTATATTCAACCATTCCATCATTAGCACCTTTACCAACAACAATTCGATAAGGTATACCAATTAAATCAGTATCTTTAAATTTAACACCAGCTCTTAAATCTCTATCATCTAACATAACTTCTACACCTAATGAAGTTAATTTAGCATACAATTCATTAGCGACTCTAACTTGTACTTCATCTTTCATATTTACTATAATAATTGATGCTTTATATGGTGCAATTTCCTCTGGGAAAATAATACCATTATCATCGTTATTCTGTTCAACAATAGAAGCCATTATTCGGCCTACTCCTATACCATAAGAGCCCATAGTAACAACACATTCTTTATTATTTTCATCCAAATATGTTAATCCTAATTTCTCAGCATACTTAGTACCAAGTTTAAATAAATTACCAACTTCAATTCCTTTTTTAAAGTATAATTTACCAGAACAACATGGACAAATATCACCTTCTACAACATTACTGATATCTTCTACCATATCATATTTAATATCAGAAACATTAGCGTTTATATAATGATATCCTTCCTTATTAGCTCCACAACAAAAATTCTTCATAGTTAGAACTTCTTTATCCACAACTACTTTACAATTTAAATCTACAGGACCAGTATAACCAGGAACAGCATTACTCTTACTAATTAACTCATCATCAGCAAATCCAAACTCACTAACGCCAAATAATTTACAAACTTTATTTTCATTTAATGATCTATCGCCTCTTACAAAGAAAACAACTAACTCTCCAGAAACATTCATAAGTAAAGCTTTAACAGATTTTTTAACATCAAGTTTCAAGTAATTACATACATCTTCTATTGTTTCTTGATGAGGAGTTTCTACCATTTTCATCTTCTTTTCTTCTTCATCACATGGAATAATTGTATTAGAAGCAACTTCCATATTTACAGCATAATCACACTTATCACATAAAACCAAAGTATCTTCACCAATATCAGTAATAGCTTGATATTCTTCAGATAAAGTACCACCCATGGCACCAGTATCAGCTTTAACTATTCTATATTCAAGACCAAGTCTATCATAAATATTATTATAAGCTTTCTTCATAACAGCGTAACTTTCATCAAGTCCTGCTTCATCTTTATCAAAAGAATAAGCATCTTTCATAATAAATTCTCTAACTCTAATAAGTCCAAATCTTGGTCTAGTCTCATCTCTAAACTTATCAGCTTGTTGATATAAAGTAAAATGTAAATCTTTATAGCTTTGTACCATACTTTTAGCCGCAATAGTAAATAACTCTTCATGAGTAGGACCAAGTACATAAGGTTTCTCATATCTATCATTTAAATTGAACATATCATTACCAAATGCTTCAGTTCTACCACATGTATCATATACTTCTCTAGGTATTAAAGACGGCATTAATAACTCTTGAGCACCAGCTTTATCCATTTCATCTTTTACAATATAACGAATCTTATCAAGAACTCTAAGTCCTAAAGGTAAAAACATATAAATACCAGAACTAACCTTCTTAATCATTCCAGAACGAACTAGTAAATTACCAGATTTACTATCCTCATCTTTTACATCTTCACGCAATGTGAAAAAATAGCTCTTACTTAATTTCATAATTATCCCTCCTAAAACAAAAAGGATAATACCCATAAGGAGTGCTAGAGTAGCACGGTACCATCCTTTATTTAACTCAAAATTTATAACGATGCATAAACACCGGAAGTAAAAACTTCTTCAAGAAAGGTGGGAATTATACTAGATTATAATTAAGTTCACACTATCCTTAACTCACTATCTATAAGAGCTAATATAATTATGGTCTTTCCAATGAATTTAAAACTGATAATATTCTATTATTTTTTTATAAAAATGTCAATAATAACTAGCTAAGTTCTTCTTCAATTCTCATCAATTGATTATATTTACAAATTCTATCTGTTCTAGACATAGAACCGGTTTTTATTTGACCTAAATCAAGTCCTACTGCTAAATCAGCTATAGTTGTATCTTCAGTCTCACCTGAACGATGTGAAATAATAGTCTTATAACCATGTTCTTTAGCTAACTTAATAGTCTCTAAAGTTTCAGTAATAGTACCAATTTGATTTACTTTAAGTAAAATAGCATTTCCTGCATGATTATCAATACCTTTTTGAAGACATTTGATATTAGTAACAAATAAATCATCTCCCACTAATTGAACTCTATCTCCTAAACGTTCAGTTATTTTTCTAAATCCTTCCCAGTCATTTTCATCAACTGGATCTTCAATTGATACTATTGGATAAGTATTAACAAGTTCCTCATAAAAATCAACTAACTCATCCGTTGTCAAAGATTTACCATCAACATGATAATAACCATCTTCATAAAACTCTGAAGCAGCTACATCAATTGCTAATTTAACATCTTTAAAAGGTTCATAACCAGCTCTAGAAATAGCTTCTAGTATAAGTTCAAATCCCTCTTTATTAGAGCCTAAATTAGGTGCAAAACCACCTTCATCACCAACGCCAGTAAAATAGCCTTTCTCTTTTAAGACATTCTTTAAAGCATGAAACACTTCAGCTCCAGTACGAACTCGCTCATGAATAGTATCTTGTTGTGGAATAATCATAAATTCTTGAAAATCCAAATTGTTATCAGCATGAGCTCCACCATTAATAATATTCATCATTGGAAAAGGTAAACTTCTACCAGTACCAACATATTCATATAAAGGCTTTTTAGCCGCAATAGCACTAGCCCTTAAACAAGCCATAGATACACCAAGTATAGCATTAGCTCCAAGATTAGATTTAGTCTCTGTACCATCAAGTTCAATTAAAGTCTTATCTATTAATTCTTGTTTACTAGCATCCATTCCAATTACTTTATCACGAATAGAAGTATTAACATTATTAACTGCTTTTAATACCCCTTTACCATTATATCGGTAATCACCATCACGCATTTCCAAAGCTTCTCTTTCACCAGTTGAGGCACCAGAAGGCACAATTGCTCTTCCTAAAGTACCGTCTTCGAGTATAACATCAACTTCAACCGTAGGATTTCCCCTAGAATCCAAAACTTCTCTAGCTATTACATTTTTAATTTTCACTTTTTAACTCCTCCACTTTATCCTTAAATTCTTTTCCACGTACTTCACATTCTTTATATTGATCCCAAGATGCTGAAGCCGGACTTAATAATATAACATCACCTATATTTGATACTTCAACACACTTGTCAAATCCATCACTTAAATGTTCATAAATATAAGTTGGTATATTTAAACTCTTGCCAAACTCAAGAACTCTTTCCCTACATTGTCCAATACCAATAATACTCTTAACATGTTCCATATAAGGACTTAATTCATTAAAATCTTGTCCTCTTTCTAATCCACCAAGAATTAATATTATTGGCTTTTCAAAAGATGACAACGCAATTTGTGTACATTTAATATTAGTAGCTTCTGTATCATTATAAAATAATCTACCAGAAACAGTACCAACATATTCCAATCTATGTTCAACACCCTTAAAATTGGAAATAACTTCCTCTATAATTTCATTACTAACACCAAATTCTTTAGAAATCATGATTGCTCCCATACAATTCTCTAAATTATGTCTACCTGCAATAAAAACTTTATCTATATCAATAACTTTATCACCGTAATAATAAATTGCTCCATCCTTTAAGTAACAACCAGAAATTTCCTGGATACTAGAAAAATATTTAACAGTTGATTTTATATCTTTAGTCTCATTAATAACATCATCATTATCAATATTTAAAATCGCAACATCAGTACTAGTTTGATTTTTAAATAATCTAGCTTTTACTTCCTTATATTTTTCATAAGTACCAAAGAAATCTATATGTGCTGGACTTAAATTAGTCATTAAAGCTACATCAGGTTTATAAGTACTCATATTATTTAATTGCTGACAAGAAACCTCCATTACAACAATATCACCTGGTAATAAATCATTTAAAATACTACAAAATGGATAACCAATGTTACCAGCTAAATGAACTTTATCACCAAAGGCACTTTTCATTATCTCATAAGTAAGAGATGTTGTCGTAGTTTTACCATTTGTACCTGTAATACCTATAATTTTTATATTATCAGGCAACAATCTATAAGTCATTTCAACTTCATTTAAAACTTCTATTCCTAATTCTTGAGCTTTAACTACATATTTATGACTATTAGGAACACCTGGATTTTTAATTAAATAATCAAATGAGTTATCAAGTAAATCATCAGGATGACTACCAAAAATTAGTTTAACGCCAAGTTCACGTAATTCAGCTATTTGACCCTTATCTAATTTTTCTTCTTCCTTACTATCATTTAAGATAACTTCATTGCCTCTTTCTATTAAAATTTTAGCGGCACTATAACCAGAAC
>CAVIRY010000144.1:26349-36895 GCA_963645255.1 bacterium | reverse complement strand
TTTTATCACCAATATAATTATACTACGAAAAATACCTTTTAACTACTATAAATTATTGATAAAAACCAAAAAAATATGCTATAATAAGTAAAAGATGGAGAGGGAAAATATGAAATTAGTAACATTAAATCAACAACAATTTAATAAGTATGCTAGCACTCATAGATATAGAAACTATTGTCAAACATCATCATACGGTCTTTCTATGTTAAAATTAGGATATAATGTTCACTATTTTGGTATAGTAGATGGAACTAACTCTCTAATAGGCGCAACCATGATAGTTTACAAAGAAGTATTTATGAATAATAAAATAGCTTATGCTCCAAGAGGAATACTATTTGATTACACTGATTCTAAAAAGGTAAAAGAGCTTGCTGAATGTTTAAAAAATTTACTAGGGAAACAAGGTTTCATGTTACTAAGAATGGATCCATATATTCCAATAAGTATTCACAGTAATGATGGAAACTTAATAAATATGAATAATCAGGAAAGTATAATTTTAGAAAATCTTGCTACTGCAAAATTTGAATACAAAGGGAAAAATTTATTTTTCGAAAATGAAAAACCTAGATGGGAAGCTCTAGTTTTATTAAATAAAAATGAAGATACATTATTTGAAAACTTTGATAAAAGAACTAGAAACAAAATAAGAAAAGCTAGTAATTTTGGAATAGAAGTATATGATGATACAACAAAGGATATAAAAGATCTTTATGAATTCATAAAGAAAAAAGATAAAAAACCAATAAAATTTTATGAGGCATTAGTAAAAAATTTTGGAGATAATATAGATGTATATTATGCAAAAATAAATACTGAGTCTTTTATAATAAATAGCAGAAAAATGTATGAAAATGAAGTTCTAAATAATGAACAACTAGCTGAAAGAATACAACAGTATGCACCAAATGATAAGGAAAGACAAAATACTTTAAATAAAAAAATGGAATCTGACAAACTTGTTAGTTCATATAAAAACAATATGTTACTCGCTACAGAATTACTAAAAAAACATCCAGAAGGAATCCTAATAGGTGGAGCACTAGTTATAAAATATGATAATGCAGCTTATATTGTAACTGACGGCTATAACGAAAAATTTTCCTCACTTAATGCCAGTTATTTAATAAAATGGCAGATGATTTCAGATTATAATCGTCAAGGGCTAAAATATTTAAATATGAATGCTGTTGTGGGGGAATTTGAAAAGAAAAACGAATATTCTGGATTAAATGAAATGAAACTTGGTTTTAATACCATAATAACAGAATATATAGGTGAATTTGACCTTGTATTAAACAATTTTGCCTATAATTTATTTAAAAGTTTTAATAAAAAATAAGTAACCAACAAAAGTTGCTTATTTTTTTTGCACACAAAAAGTAGAAGCAATAACTTCTACTTTAATTATTTTATCATTAACCAATGATTTCAGTAACATTACCAGCACCAACAGTACGTCCACCTTCACGGATAGAGAATTTAGTACCTTGTTCAAGTGCGATTGGATGAATTAATTCAACCTCAATATTAATGTTATCACCTGGCATAACCATTTCTACACCTTCTGGTAAAGTTATTACACCAGTAACGTCTGTAGTTCTGAAATAGAATTGAGGACGATAGTTTGTGAAGAATGGAGTATGACGTCCACCTTCTTCTTTGCTTAATACATAAACTGTAGCCTTGAATTTATGATGAGGTGTAACACTTCCTGGTTTAGCAAGAACTTGTCCACGTTCAACTTCTTCACGAGCAATACCACGTAATAATACACCAGCATTATCTCCAGCTTCAGCATAGTCTAATTGCTTACGGAACATTTCAATTCCAGTAACAACTGTTTTCTTAGTATCTTTGATACCAACGATTTCAACTTCATCATTAAGTTTTAATTGTCCACGTTCAACACGTCCAGTAACAACTGTACCACGACCTGTGATAGTGAATACATCTTCAATACTCATTAAGAAAGGTTTATCATTATCTCTTTCTGGAGTAGGAATCCATGTATCAACAGCTTCCATTAATTCATCGATTTTTCCAACCCAGTCAGGATCTCCTTCAAGAGCCTTAAGAGCAGAACCACGGATAATTGGAGTATCATCACCTTCATATCCATATTCGTTTAATAAATCACGAATTTCCATTTCTACTAAGTCTAATAATTCTGGATCATCTACCATATCACATTTATTCATGAATACAACCATTTTAGGTACACCAACTTGACGCGCAAGTAAGATATGTTCACGAGTTTGTGCCATAGGTCCATCTGTAGCAGCAATAACTAAGATTGCTCCATCCATTTGAGCAGCACCTGTAATCATGTTTTTAACATAATCAGCATGTCCTGGACAGTCAACGTGAGCATAATGTCTATTATCAGTACTATATTCTACATGAGCAGTATTGATAGTGATACCACGTTCTCTTTCTTCTGGTGCTTTATCAATGTTAGCAAAATCAACAGCTTGATTTCCGTTTTTACCAGCTAAACACTTAGTAATAGCAGCAGTTAAAGTAGTTTTACCATGATCTACGTGTCCAATTGTACCAATATTAACATGTGGTTTTGAACGATCAAATTTTTCTTTTGCCATATTAATTTTTCCTCCTTATTTATACAACATCTATTTTATCTAATAATTGAAGTTTTTTCAACTATTTTGATACTAATTTTTAACTAATTTCCACTCTTTTTAATAATTTCATCAGCAATATTCTTAGGCACTTCTTCATAATGATCTGGGAACATTACGAATGTAGCTCTACCTTGTGTATTAGAACGTAAGTTAGTAGCATAACCAAACATTTCTGATAATGGAACCATAGCGCTTAATTTAACAGCATTACCTTGTGATTCTTGTCCTAAAGGCTTACCACGACGAGATGTTAAATCACCCATAACATTACCAAAATATTCATCTGGTGTAGTAACATCAACTTTCATAATAGGCTCAAGTAACACTGGTTTACATTTATTTTTAGCTTCTTTTAATGCAAAGCTAGCAGCAATTTTAAATGCCATTTCGTTAGAGTCAACATCATGGTAAGAACCATCGAATAATGTACATTTAACATCAATCATAGGATATCCAGCAAGAACACCAGTTTGTAATGCTTCTTGTAACCCTTTATCAACAACAGGAATGTACTCTCTAGGTACTACACCACCAACGATTTGATCAACGAATTCATAACCTTTATCTGGATTTGGCTCAAATTTAACCCAAACATGTCCATATTGTCCACGTCCACCAGATTGTTTAATATACTTACCTTCACAATCAGCAGCTTGCTTAATTGTTTCACGATAAGCAACTTGTGGAGCACCAACATTTGCTTCAACATTAAATTCACGTCTCATACGATCAACCAATACATCAAGATGTAATTCACCCATACCAGCTATAACTGTTTGCCCAGTTTCATGATCAGTATGAACTTTAAATGTTGGATCCTCTTCAGCTAATTTTTGTAATGCTAGTGACATTTTAGCTTGATCAGCTTTTGACTTAGGCTCAACAGCTAATTGAATAACTGGCTCTGGAACAACTAAACTTTCCAAAATAATTGGTTTCTTTTCATCACATAATGTATCACCAGTAGTTGTATTTTTCAATCCAACCGCTGCAGCAATATCACCAGTGTAAACATCACTAATTTCATTACGAGTATTAGCATGCATTTGTAGTATACGTCCAATTCTTTCTTTAACTTCCTTAGTAGAATTTAATACATAACTACCAGAAGCTAAATGTCCAGAATAAACTCTGAAGAATGTTAAACGTCCAACAAAAGGATCTGTCATAACCTTAAATGCTAAAGAACTAAATGGTTCATTATCATTAGGATGACGAACCTCTTCTTCTCCCTTTAAATTGCGTCCTTTTATAGCTGGAGTATCAACAGGACTAGGTAAATAATCAATAACTGCATCAAGTAATAGTCTAATACCCTTATTACCTAAAGCGTCTCCACACATAACAGGGAAAAATTCAGCTTTTAAACATCCCTTACGGATAGCACTTTTAACCATATCTATAGAGATTTCCTCTCCCTCTAGATATTTTTCCATCATTTCATCATCAAATTCAGCAACTGCTTCTAATAATTCAGAATGCTTTTCAGTTACTAAATCTTTTAAATCACTTGGAATTTCAACTTCCTTAAGATTTTCTTCTTCGGTACCATCAAACTCATAAGCTTTTTGTGTAATGATATCAACTACACCAATAAAATTATCTTCAGCGCCTATTGGCCATTCAATTGGAGCAGCATTAACACCTAATCTGTTTTTAATACTCTTTAAACTATATGCAAAATCAGCACCCATTTTTCCCATTTTATTAGCGAAAATAATTCTAGGAACACTAAATTCATCAGCTTGACGCCATACAGTTTCCATTTGAGGTTCAACCCCAGCTTGAGCATCAAGTAAAGCTACAGAACCATCAAGTACTCTTAAACTACGGCTAACTTCAATAGTAAAGTCTACGTGTCCAGGAGTATCGATTATATTACAACGGTATCCATTCCAATATGCAGTTGTTGCTGCAGAAGTAATAGTAATACCACGTTCTTTTTCTTGCTCCATCCAATCCATTTGGCTAGCCCCATCATGAGTTTCACCTATTTTATGGATTTTACCAGCAAGATATAATATACGCTCAGTAGTTGTAGTTTTACCAGCATCAATATGAGCCATAATTCCAAAATTTCTTGTCTTATCTAAAGACGTATCTCTTGCCATAAATTACCCTTTCCTACCATCTATAATGAGCAAAAGCTTTATTAGCCTCAGCCATTCTATGAGTATCTTCACGTTTTTTAACTGCTGCACCTGTACCATTAGATGCATCTAAAATTTCATTGGCTAAATTATCAGCCATTCCTTTTCCACCACGATCACGAGAATATTTAGTTAACCATCTTAATGCTAAAGCTTGGCTTCTCGCAGGTGTAACTTCTATAGGCACTTGATAGTTAGATCCACCAACACGGCGACTCTTAACTTCAAGAGCTGGTTTAATATTTTCCATAGCAGCATTAAATACTTCTAATGGATCTTTACCAGACTTTACCTTAACTTTTTCAAATGCTTCATAAACTATTGTTTGAGCTGTTCCTTTTTTACCATCTAACATAATAGTATTAATTAGTTTAGCAACAACTTTTGACTTATATATTGGATCTGGTAAAATGTCTCTTTTAACCGCACGTCTCTTACGCATTTTAATTTCCTCCCTTCAAAAATTTAATTTTACTTAGGTCTCTTAGCTCCGTATTTACTACGTCCTTGCTTACGATCCTTAACACCAGCAGTATCTAAAGTACCACGAATAATATGATAACGAACACCGATTAAGTCCTTAACACGACCACCACGAATTAATACAACACTATGCTCTTGTAGGTTGTGTCCAATTCCTGGTATATAAGTATCAACTTCTTTACCATTAGATAAACGAACACGCGCATATTTACGTAATGCTGAGTTTGGCTTTTTAGGTGTTTTAGTACCAACACGAGTACAAACTCCACGTTTTTGAGGTGAATGAACTTCAGTTGCCTTCTTTTGAATAGTATTAATTCCAACTCCAAGAACTGGTGCTTTACTCTTTCTAACCTTATCCTTACGATTTTTATGAACCAATTGGTTAATTGTAGGCATAAAATATATCTCCTTTCTTTACACATATCCAGGTGTATCATTTTACCCTTTAAATAAAACTTTGCCCAAAGCAAAGATATTTAATCAGCAAGAATAATATAACACCAACTCAAACCAAAGTCAACTAAAATTTCAAAAAACGCAACAAAAAAACTGAATATTCAGTTTTTACTTATAATCTATTTCCTACGTTTTCTATTGATTAATAAATTACCATAATAATCAAGTAAAGTTCCCAATATTGCCACAATAGAAAATGAAACAGCTATAAAAATAATAAACTTAGGACTCCAAATAATTTCCAAAAGAAATTCTTTAGGCAAATCTATTACAAATATATAAATAAATATATAAGTAAGTGCTACAAAACATAACATCATAAATACATTAGTTAAACACATTTCATTAACAGAAACTTTTCGGCCATAAAAATCCTCTTCTAAAAAGTTATTATTAACTTTAGTAAATCTGCTCCATTTGTATAACTTATTTAAACCAATATATGGAAAAGCAATAAATGGCATAAATGTAAGTGAAAAGGCAGTCATATACCCTTTTTTAAATTTTTTACTAATATAATAGTTAACTTTCCACGATAATAATATATAAAATATCAAACTAATTGTAACAAAAAAGGTACAAATCCCATGCAACGAATCAAAACTTAAGCAAGAAAAAGATAATAAATACGATAAAAGTCCAAATATCAATAAAAATACTGCACCCAAAGGATTAACCTTTGCTCTCTTAAAATACAAATACTCTGAGTAAATAGGAACTAATCCTTTCCACGCTTCCTCTCCTATTTTTTCAAAG
This sequence comes from bacterium, assembly GCA_963645255.1. Lineage (GTDB taxonomy): Bacteria > Bacillota_I > Bacilli_A > RF39 > UBA660 > CAG-877. The sequence continues at coordinate 30,396 of CAVIRY010000144.1, read as the reverse complement.
AAATAATATCTTCCTAATAAATAATACAATAAAAATACTAATAGTATAATCCAAACAACAATAGCTTCTGGCGTAAAACTAAATAAAAAACTATACATCACCAACAACTCCTTACTACTTTAACATAATTATAAACATAAATAAAAAACTTTTCAAGAAAAAACAGAACACATTTTGTGTTCTGTCAAAAAACATTATTCCATAAATTGATCTTCTAATTTTTCAAGAGGTTCATCATCCATAAATTCAGTTTTTAATTCATAGTCAACATCTCTATATGTTTTACTACCAGTACCAGCCGGTATTAATTTACCAATGATAACATTTTCTTTTAATCCTGATAATGGATCAACTTTTCCTCTTATAGCCGCATCAGTTAAGATACGTGTAGTCTCTTGGAATGATGCTGCTGATAAGAATGAATCAGTTTCCAAAGCTGCCTTTGTAATACCAAGAAGTATTGGAATACCTCTAGCTGGTTTTTTACCTTTAATAACAACGTCTTTATTACCATCTGTAAATTCACGGAAGTTAACTAAACTACCAGGTAAAAATTTAGTATCTCCTGATTCAACAATTCTAATCTTCGAAATCATACGTCTAGCAATGATTTCAATATGTTTGTCAGAAATATCAACACCTTGAGAACGATAAGTATTTTGAACTTCTTTTAAGATATATTCTTGTGTTGTAATTGGATCTGTAACAGCAAGTAACTCTTTTGGATTAACAGCACCTTCTGTAAGTCTATCTCCACAATGTACAACAGTACCTTTTTCAACACATAATTTAGCACCATAATTAGTAACATGTTCTTTTGTCTCTAATTTATTTGTAATACTAATCTTATATTTACCATGATCTTCTTTAATCTTAGAAACTGTACCATCAATTTCAGCAATAGTAGCTTTAGCCTTAGGATTACGTGCTTCAAATAACTCTTGAACACGAGGAAGACCTTGAGTAATATCAGCATCTCCACCATGAGCAACTCCACCTGAATGGAATGTACGCATTGTAAGCTGTGTACCAGGTTCACCTATTGATTGAGCAGCCATAACACCAACAGCTTCACCAATTTCAACTAAGTTACCAGTAGCTAAGTTACGACCATAACATTTTTGGCATACTCCATTAACAGTACCACAAGTTAAAATCGTACGTATTTCCACCTCAGTTATACCTGCAGAAATAACTTTATCAGCCAATGATTCAGTAATCATTTGTAATTTATCAACTATAACTTCTTTAGTTTCAGGATTAATAATCTTCTTATTAGCGAATCTACCAACAATACGATCACGTAATCCTTCAATTACTGAGCCAGTTTTTTCATTAATAAACGCATGAACAACAACACCTTGATCTGTTCCACAATCTCCTTCACGAACAATCATATCTTGACTAACGTCAACTAAACGACGAGTCAAATATCCAGAATCAGCAGTTTTTAAAGCTGTATCTGCTAAACCCTTACGAGTACCATGAGTAGATAAGAAGAATTCAGCAACAGATAAACCTTCAATGAAGTTTGAAAGAATAGGAATTTCAACAGATGTACCATCTGGCTTAGCCATAATACCACGCATACCAGCAACTTGAGTAAAGTTAGAAATATTACCACGAGCTTTAGAGTTCATCATTATAAATATTGGATTATCAATATCTGTATGAGAAACCTCTTCAAGTTCTGCTTTTACTTGGTCAGTAGCATTATTCCAAGTACTAATAACATTATTATATCTTTCTTCTTCAGTTATTAAACCTCTCTTATACTGTTTATTGATTTTATCAACAGTCTTTTGAGCTTCAGCAACTATTTCTGGCTTTTTCTTACTAGTCTCAACATCTGCCATACTAACCGTAATACCTGAAATAGTAGAATATTTAAATCCTAAGTCCTTAAGATTATCAAGCATTGTAGAAGTTTCAGTTGTTTTATATCTTTTAAATACTTGTGCAATTATTTTTTCTAATGTTCCCTTAGCAAACGGTTTAACCAATGGCATTTCCTTAATAGCTTCTGGAATATTAGTACCCTTTTCCAAGAAATACTTATTAGGAGTAATATTTTGAATATTATCATCACTTGGTTCATTTATAAATGCAAATGAATCAGGTAAGATTTCATTAAATTTAATCTTTCCAACTGTAGTAACTAAATATTTACCTTTTTGATTTTCAGTAAATAATTTATGTTTAAATGAATCAACAGGAATTGCAACACGTGCATGAAGTGTTAATTCCCTACGCTCATAAGCCATTAAAGCTTCATTAGCGTTTTTGAACACTCTACCTTCTCCTTCTTCACCAGCTTTTTCCATAGTTATGTAATAATTACCTAAAACCATATCTTGTGAAGGAGTAACAATTGGATCACCTGATTTTGGATGAAGAATGTTATTAGAACCTAACATTAATAATCTAGCTTCAGCCTGTGCTTCTTCTGATAAAGGTACATGAACAGCCATCTGGTCACCATCAAAGTCTGCATTAAAAGCTGTACATACTAACGGATGTAAACGAATAGCTTTTCCGCCCACTAAGATAGGTTCAAATGCTTGAATACCTAATCTATGCAATGTAGGAGCACGATTTAACATTACCGGATGCTCTTTAATAACTTCTTCAACAATATCCCAAACAACAGGATCTTGATTATCAATTAATCTCTTAGCAGCTTTAATATTATGAGCTATATCTTTTTCAACCAACCCATGAATAACATGAGGCTTAAATAGCTCCAAAGCCATTTCTTTAGGTATACCACATTGATACATCTTTAAACTTGGCCCAACAACAATAACTGAACGTCCAGAATAATCAACACGTTTACCTAATAAGTTTTGACGGAAACGACCTTGCTTACCTTTTAACATACTAGATAAAGATTTTAAAGGTCTATTTCCGGCACCTGTTACACTTCTACCACGACGTCCATTATCAAGTAATGAGTCAACAGCCTCTTGTAACATACGTTTTTCATTTTGAATAATGATAGTAGGAGCCCCTAAATCAATAAGTTTCTTTAAACGATTATTACGGTTAATAACACGTCTATATAAATCATTTAAATCTGAAGTAGCAAATCTACCACCATCTAATTGAATCATAGGTCTTAATTCTGGTGGAATAACTGGAATACAATCCATAATCATCCATTCAGGTTTATTACCAGAAGAATAGAATGCATCTAATACATCAAGCCTCTTAAGTAATCTTGTTCTCTTTTGACCTTGTGCATTTTCTAATTCTTTAGTAATTTCATCTATTTCTTTCTTCAAATCAACATTTTTTAAAAGTTCTTTAATAGCCTCAGCACCCATACCAACCCTAAAGCCAGTACCATACTTTTCATAATAAGCTCTATATTCTTTTTCAGATAATGTTTGTTTATTTTCTAATGGTGCATTACCTTTATCAATAACAACATAACTAACAAAGTATAAAACTTCTTCCAAATCTCTAGGACTCATATCAAGTACAAGACCCATACGAGAAGGAACGCCTTTAAAGAACCAGATATGTGATACAGGAGTAGCAAGTTCAATATGTCCCATACGCTCACGTCGAACTTTAGAACGTGTAACTTCAACACCACAACGATCACATACTATATTTTTATAACGAACTCTTTTATATTTTCCACAAGCACATTCAAAATCCTTAGTAGGCCCAAAGATTTTTTCACAGAACAAACCATCTCTTTCTGGTCTAAGAGTACGATAGTTAATAGTCTCTGGCTTTTTTACTTCTCCATAAGACCATTCACGAATTTTTTCAGGAGAAGCGATACCAATTTTTAATGCATCAAACTTATTAACTTCTATCATTAAAGATCAGCTCCTTCCTCAAAATTTTCATCTTCATCGAATTCATCATTCATGAAATCTTCATAATCATCTTCAAAATTTCCATCTTCAGCTTCGAACTCATCATCTTCTTCATCATATGGCTCTTCTTCACTATCAGATTCAGATACAACCTCTGCGACTGAAGAATTTTCAAATTCCTCTATTGATGAATTATTATCATCTCTATCTTCAG
>CAVIRY010000144.1:22174-26339 GCA_963645255.1 bacterium | reverse complement strand
CCATCATCATTGATTATTGAAATATCAAGTCCAAGTGCTTGGAATTCTTTAATCAATACTCTAAATGATTCAGGAACGCCAGCTTGATTAATTTCTTGACCTTTAATAATTGATTCATAAACTTTAACACGGCCAATAACATCATCTGATTTGACTGTTAAGATTTCTTGTAATGTATGCGCAGCACCATATGCGTATAGTGCCCAAACTTCCATTTCACCAAATCTTTGACCACCAAATTGAGCCTTACCACCTAAAGGTTGCTGAGTAACCAATGAATAAGGTCCAGTAGAACGAGCATGTAATTTATCATCAACCATGTGATGTAGCTTAATCATATACATTACACCAACAGCAATTCTATGATCAAATGGCTCACCAGTACGACCATCATATAAAACAGTCTTACCATCTTCATCCATTCCAGCTTCCTTCATCATTGCTTTAATATCATCGATATGTGCTCCATCAAATACTGGAGTTGCTATATGAACACCAAGTTTCTTACAAGCCATACCCATATGAATTTCAAGAATCTGTCCAAAATTCATACGAGAAGGAACACCTTGTGGATTTAACATAATATCAACTGGAGTACCATCTGGTAAGTATGGCATATCTTCTTGTGGAAGAATAAGTGAAATAACACCCTTATTACCATGACGTCCAGACATCTTATCTCCAACTTGAATTTTACGTTTTTGGATTATATAAACACGAATTACTTTACTAACACCAGCAGGTAATTCATCATTATCTTTACGAGAATAAATCTTTATATCATGAACAATACCATCTCCACCATGTGGAACACGTAAAGAAGTATCGCGAACTTCACGAGTCTTTTCACCAAAGATAGCATGTAAAAGTTTTTCTTCCGAAGTAAGTTCAGCCATACCTTTAGGAGTAACTTTACCAACTAAGATATCACCTTCTTTTACTTCTGTACCAATAGTAATAATACCATTTTCATCTAAGTTACGACGTGCTTCTTCTGAAACATTAGGAATATCTCTTGTAATTTCTTCAGGTCCTAACTTAGTTTCTCGACATTGCATTTCATAATCCTCAAGATGTAATGAAGTATACTTATCATCTTTTACTAGGTTTTCATTTAAAATAACAGCATCTTCATAGTTGTAACCATTAAATGTCATAAAAGCAACAGTCATATTTTTACCTAACGCTAATTCACCTTTATCAGTAGAGTTACCATCAGCAAGAATAGTCTTATCAGCATTTACTTTATCACCAACGTGAACAATAGGTCTTTGATGAGAACAAATACTAGAATTTGCTAATTCAAAGTTGGCTAATCTATATGTATCTTTTCCTTCTTTTGTTTTAACTACAACTTTCTTAGCATCAACATATTCAACAATACCATCATTTTTAGCAATTACTTCAACACCAGAATCTTTTGCTGCAATAAACTCAACACCAGTTCCAACATATGGAGCTTCAGTTTTAATTAACGGCATAGCTTGACGTTGCATGTTAGCTCCCATTGAAGCACGAGTAGCATCATCATGTTCTAGGAATGGAATACAACTAGTAGTAACAGAAACAACTTGTTGTGGACTAACATCTATATAATCAACTTGTTCTGGTTTAGCTAAAATATTTTCACCACGGAAACGCGCATTAACAAGTTCACTAGTAATTGTATTAGATTCATCAGTATCAACAGTAGATTGAGAAATTATATAATCTAATTCTTCATCAGCAGTTAAATAATGAACATCATCAGTAATTTGACAATTAACAACCTTACGATATGGAGTCATAATAAATCCATAATCATCTATTTTTGCATAACTTGCTAAAGAAGTAATTAATCCAATATTTGGTCCTTCTGGAGATTCAATTGGACAAATACGACCATAGTGTGAACTATTAACATCACGTACTTCAACACCAGCACGATCACGAGAAAGTCCGCCAGGTCCTAAAGCAGAAAGACGACGTTTATTAGTAAGCTCAGCAATTGGATTAGTTTGATCCATAAATTGAGATAATTGCGAACTACCAAAAAATTCTTTCATAGCAGCAGTTACTGGTCGAATATTAATTAATGTTTTAGGAGTTACTTCTTCCATTTCTTGAGTAGTCATTCGTTCACGAACAACTCTTTCCATTCTAGAAACACCAATTCTAAACTGATTTTGTAAAAGTTCTCCAACTTGGCGAATACGTCTATTCCCTAAATGATCGATTTCATCAAAATTACCAACGCCTTGTAATAAATTTAAGTAATATGAAACAGAAGCATATACATCAGATATAGTCAAACGCTTTACATCTATACTTGGATCATTACCAATAACATCTATTTTCTTTTTCTTATCATTAGGATTAACAATCTTAACTATTTGAACTTTATTATATTGATCCAATTCTTCATTAACTTTAACTTCTTTTAACCCAAATCCATTAGCCAAAGCTTCTTTTAATACATCAATATTAGCTTTAGTAATTTGTGTACCTCTTTCTAGAACAACTTCACCATTATTAGTAATATCCTCAGCTAAAACTTGATCAAGCAAACGATCAAGCACATTTAATTTACGATTAAATTTATAACGACCTACTCTAGCTAAGTCATATCTAAATTCATCAAAGAATCTTGTAATAATTTGATTCTTAGAAGAATCAAGAGTAACTGGTTCACCAGGTCTTAATTTTTCATAAATTTCAATTAAAGCTTCATCTGTGTTTTTAGTAGAATCTTTAGCAATAGTATTTTTTAAATATTCATCTTCACCAAACATTTTAAAAATATCTTCATCAGTAGATAATCCAAAAGCTCTAAGTAATGTAGTTAATGTAACTTTTCTAGTACGATCAATACGTACATATAACACATCTCTAGCATCAGTCTCAAATTCTAACCAAGTACCTCGCGTAGGTATTATTTGTGAAGTAATTAATTCACGACCAGATTTATCAATCTCATGATTATAATATACACTTGGAGAACGAACTAATTGCGAAACTATAACACGTTCAGCACCATTGATTACAAATGTTCCTGAATCAGTCATCATAGGCATATCACCCATGAAAATTTCTTGTTCTTTTACTTCACCTGTCTCACGGTTAAATAAACGAACTTCAACTCTTAATGGAGCAGCATAAGTACTTTCACGATCTTTACTTTCTTTTATTGAATATCTAGGTTCATCAAAATGATAATCCCCAAATTCAAGCGATAAAGTTCCAGAGAAATTTTCTACTGGAAATAGATCTTCAAATACTTCTTTAATACCTGTATCTAAAAACCATTTATAAGATTTCTTTTGAACTTCTAATAAATCTTTTAGCTCATAGGTATTTCTAATTTTAGAGAAATTTCTTCTCTCACGATAGTCACCAGATTTTACAATTTTGTATGACACTAATTTCACCCACCTAACATAAACAAAAGCATAACTTGTAGATTTTTTATCACTAAAAAAGTCAACAACTTATATTATCGTCACAAAAATAACGAAAAGTCAATCATAAACTACATTTAATTATAAAAAACCCTTTACTCTTTTTTAATATATCAACAGTATATATTTTTTCTAAGTCGACAATTAGCGATTTTGCACCCTGCTCCTTACGAATAACTAAGAAAAGTTTTCCATCATCTTCCAAGTAATTCTTTGCATTCATCACTATATCATAGACCACTTTTTTACCAGCCCTTATCGGAGGGTTAGTAACAATAGAAGAGTATTTAGAAGACACATTTTGATAAACATTACTTTCAAATATAGATACATTTGAAACACCATTTTCTTTAGCATTTCTAGTAGCTAAATGTAAAGCACGTAAGTTAACATCTACCATGTCAACATGTGACAAAGTAAGTTTACTAATTACAATACCAAATACTCCATAACCGCAACCCATATCAAGAATTTTGCCTCCAACTTCATCAAGCGGGATTGACTCAAGAAGAAGTCTACTGCCAAAATCCAAACCATTCTTTGAAAAAACACCATTATCGGTTAAAAATGTAAATTTATTACCAAGCACCGTACACGACGTCTTAACTACATTACTAGGTAATTTATCATTAGTAAAATATTGTCCCATGTAATCTCCTACGAAAAAAAAAGAAGAAGAAAACCTCCATTAAAAATATTAGTTTTCTTCCTTTCGAAACATATATTAC
>CAVIRY010000144.1:0-22164 GCA_963645255.1 bacterium | reverse complement strand
ATATATTACAATAAAATTATGCTTATGTCAAACTTTTTTTATATATTTTACACTTTTTTTACTCATTAATTACTAATTTTTTCTTTTTTTAGTATAAATAGCTAAAGAAAATCCTAAAATAACAAAAATCAATAAAACATCAAAAACTATTCCGCCTGTATTTGGATTTACTATATCATCTTTTTCTTTTTCTAACACCTGAATTTCCAAATCAAAAGTAACCCGACCATACGTCACCTTTAAATATTGTTTACCAGTTTCTTCAAATACAAAGTCATTATCAACATCTATATCAAAGCCAGATGTTATTTCTTCACTAGTACCATCAGAATAAAAAACCAATAACACAATATTACTAGAGTCAAATTTGTCTCCAACATAAACTTTAGCTTTATAAGAATCAGGCTTTACTTCAATTTCTTCAACTTTCTTAACATATACCTCAAAAGTTAATATAGTACCATCATAATCTACACTAATAGTCTTAGTACCTTCATCTTCAAAAACAGTATCATCTTTTATTGAAAGATTTAAATTATCAGAAACTTCAATTTTAGTAAGATCACTTTTAACAACTGTTAAAGTCAAACCAGTAGAGTCAAATTTTTCGCCAACGACATAATTAGTTTTATTAGGAAGACTTTTAATTATAACACTATCAACTACTGCATCCAAAACATTTATATCAAATGACGTTTTAAAACCATTATAAGAAACCATAATTTCTTCAACACCAACATTATCTAATACAGTACCATCTGCAATAGAAGTAATAAATCCAGAAGAAACAGTATCAACCTTGCCATTATTATAATTCAAATAAATAGATAATCCAGAAGAATCAAATTTTTCACCTTTGTAATAATTTATCGCCTTTGGCTTGTCCTTAATACTAATAGAAGTTAATTCTATAGCTTTAACATTTACTTCGAAAGTTGATTTCTTTCCATTATAAGTTATTGTTATAGTTTGTGTACCCACAGCAGTAAGAGACTTAGGGTTATACTCATAATCAGAAACTTCTAAATAATTTCCATCATCATAATGTGCAATTACCTTCAAACCTGTTAAATCCAAGCTTTCATTAACAAAATATTCTAATTTATTAGGCTTATTATCAACAGTTATTCCAGTCAAGCTAGCTTCCTTTACAGTTATACTATAAACTTTACTAACAGACTTATAATTTATATTAGAACTAGTTACAATTTCAATAGAAGCACTGCCAACACCAACTCCCTTAATATTTATGTTATTACCATCTTTTGAAACAGTAGCAACAGAAGTATCACTAGAAGAAATAGTATAATCAACATCATCACTCAATGTTACTGAAAAAACCAAAGAACCATCAACATATACACTACCAGAGCTTGAACTTAATTCAATACTTGGCGATGCCTTTTCAATAGAACAAGTAACAGTCTTAGTAGTACTACCATCACTAAATGTATAACCAGATAAAGTTGTAGCTGTAATAGTATAATTACCAGCACTAGTTCCCTTAAATTTATCATAAGAAACACCTACTCCAGCATTAATAATAGTTTGAGAAGAACCATTGTAAACAGAATTAGTACAATTTCCGATTTGAGCAATATCAGTACTACCATTTTCATTAACAGTAACAGTATATTGTCCAACAGAAGAATAATAATTATTATCAGCAGCCTGTGTAACAACTATTTTAGTAGTACCAACACCAATCGCTTCGATTGTAATTTTATTATCAACAATTGAAGCAGTCGCAACAGAAATGTCATTACTTTTTACAGAATAAAGTCCAGTTGATACTGAAGAAACAGTAAAGTTAAGTTTTTCCCCAACATATGCACTACCAGAATTTGAACTCAATTTAAGACTTGGTGTAGCTTTTTCAATAGTACATTTTATTTCTTTTGAAGAGCTACCATCGCTAAAAGTATAACCAGATGTAGCAGTAGCAGTAACAGTATATGTACCAGCATCAATTCCAGAATTATTTTTATAAGAAACATTAGTACCAGACGTAACTAAAGTTTGACTAGAACCAGTATAAGTTAAATTAGAACAAGTACCTTCAACAGCATTTCCCGAAACATTAACAGAATATGTAGTAGTTGAATTTCCAAAAGTTACAGTAACAGTTTTAGTACCAGCACTGTCAAAACTAGAAGGACTAACTGTATATCCCGATTCAATAATACCAATAGTATTTTGATAAACCGCATTTAAAACCATTCCAGAAGTATCTATGGCCTCACCAATGGAATACTCAGTTTTTCTTGGCATAGTCTTAATAGAAATAGAAGTAAAAGACTCCGGATAAACACTAACACCATCCTCATCCATTCTAACTACCATTGAACTTGCATCATCAACAGAATACCAATTTAAAAAACCATAATTATAAGAAGCACCTTTTCCATAAGGATACACTGTCTTACCATTAATTGTAGCAGTAATTTCCGTTCCAGAAGCTAAAATCTTAGAAAAGTCTCCCACGATTGAAACATTGCTATTACGAGGCGTAATTGTATATTTTGGTCTAAGCTTATTTAAATAGTCCAAAGTATTAGAATACCATAATCCATGATGACTCAATTTAACAAAATCTATATAAAGAGGTGTTGTAGAAGTTATATTACTAGAATTAATTTTTTTTGCTATAGCAGAAGCTAAAGCATCTTCATATCCACAATAAGCAAAATTATTACTCAAATAATTTTCTGCACTACTTGTATCATTAGCATATCTCACATAATTCATCAAATCACCAGTAAGAACCGTTCTCTTTTCACCAACAGAAATTAACATACCAATAGATCTTACATTTTCATTTAAAGGTCCAGAATAAGTAGGCGTCTTACCATTATCTGGATCATATACATCATATTTTGCAAAATAATTCGAATAATGATAAAAGCTACTACTTGAACTATAATTTTCATTCTTTTCACCAGAATGAAGAGTAGAACCAGTTTTATCCCAATAATCAGGCCAATATGGATAATATGGACATTCTTGCTTATATTTATTATATTGAGCAGTAGTTAAATATTCAGTAGTAAGCAACTCATTATCAATTAAACCAAATAAATCAATATTAGCTCCAGCAAAGTCTATACTTCTGCTACTCATTTCAGAAAAAGGAATATAGTCTATATTTTTTTGAATATTACTCATCTTTTTTAACCAGTAACTAACATTATAATCACTATTTGTACCATACGAATCATAGTATTCAACTAACAATCTACAAATGTCAGGAGTTTTAACATAACCATTTGAAGCAGTATCATTCATTTTATAATTACCAGATGAAACTTTCTCCAAAGTACAAAAATCTTTACTATCAGAATATTCATTAAATTGATCTAAACCATATATCAAAGTTTTAAAATCATCATTACCTCTAGCATTTTGATCAAGTATTTTAGCAACCAAGTTACCATAGAAAATAGTAGTTTCATCACTAGATAAATTTAATTCATATAATATATCTTTTAAATAAACATTTTTAAATTTAAAATTATCAACAAGATAAGCAGCATTACCAAGATGATCGCCATCTGAATGTGTTATAAGTAAAAAGTCCAAAACATATTTATCTACAATTGTCCCAGTTGAACCATTATAAGATTTTGCAGTCTCAGCTTTTCCATTCATATGCTCAGTCAAAAAAGCTTTAATTTTTTCATCCAAGCCAGATACATACTTAGAATTATGACCAGTATCAATAAGTCCAAAATGATACTTACCAGAAGAATCAGCTTTTTCAAGAAGAATAGCATCTCCTGAAGCTGTTAAAGAATGATTATTAGCAGCAGAAATAAAATATATTTTCAATGAAGTATCAACATTAGACGACTCACGATAAAATATATTAGTTTCCGATTTATTCGAACTAAACAAAAAAATACATAAACCAATTACAAATAAAAGTACCCCCCACGCTATATATGAGAATAATGTTCTATTTTTAATTTTTTCCATAAACTTCATAAATTCACCTACAACACTTAATATTTTATAACAAGATTATAACATCGAAAGTCAAAAAATAAAACAAAAAAAGAAGTTAATTACTTAACTTCTACAGTAGCTCCAGCTTCTTCTAACTTAGCTTTTATTTCATCAGCTTCAGCTTTAGCAATGTTTTCTTTAACAACACCGTTTGAATCAACGATATCTTTAGATTCTTTTAATCCTAAACCAGTAATTTCTTTAACAACTTTAATAACAGCAACTTTAGCAGCTCCAGCATCAGCTATTGAAACACTAACAGTACTTGGGCCTTCTTCAGCAGCAGCTCCAGCAGCTGGTGCAGCAACAGCAACAGCACTTGGATCTACACCAAATTCTTCCTTCATTGCATCTACTAATTCTTTAATTTCTAATAAGTTCATTTCTTTTAAACTACTGATAAATTCATCTCTTGTTAATTTAGCCATTTTTCTTTTCCTCCTTATATTTTAATTTAATTAATTTTCTTTTTGTTGACTATATAAGTCTAAGCAGATAGATAAGTCTCTTGCAATACCTATCATACCACCAGCAAGCATAGTAAGTAATCCTTCTCTTGAAGGTATAGTAGCATATTCAGCCAATTTTGCTTGATCAGCCTTTTCTCCATCTACAATCCCTACTTTTAAAACTAACGCTGGATGACTTTTAGCAAATTCAGCTAAAGTCTTTATTGGTGCGATTTGATCTTCACCATATGCAAAAGCACTAGGACCAGTTAATGATTCATTTAAATCAATTCCCAAATCATTGAAAGCACGAGCCATTAAAGTGTTTTTATATACTTTATAATCTGAATTAGACTCTCTTAGCTTAACACGTAATTCCTTAGCTTCACTATCAGTAATACCACGATAATCAAATAAAACTATAGTAGTAGCATTTTGAACACGATCTTTAATTTCATCAATAACGCCTTGTTTTTGCTTTAAGATTGCTTCACTTGCCATAAAACACCTCCTTATTTTATTGTAAGGATGCCATAAAAAAGCTTCTTAACCAATATAGACAGTCAAGAAACTTTTAATACTCTATAAAGTCCTCGGTAGGATTTATTTGTATACCTACTGTCTATGGCACCAACAAATTGTCTTTATTATAACCTACAAAATCCTATTTGTCAAAATTATTTTCAACTTTTATTCCAGGACCCATTGTAGAAGCTATAGAAATGTTTTTAACATAATCACCTTTTACAGTTGCAGGTCTTAATTTAATTATATGAGTAACAAACGCATCAAGATTAGCAAGTAAATCTTCATCTGAGAAAGAAACTTTACCGATGATACCATGAATGTTACCATAACTATCAGTTCTATATTCAACACGACCAGCCTTTACTTCTTCAATAGCTTTAACTACATCTAAAGTAACTGTACCAGTTTTAGGATTTGGCATTAAACCTTTAGGGCCTAAAACCTTACCTAATTTACCTAATAAAGGCATCATATCAGGTGTAGCTATCATAGTGTCAAAATCAAACCAATTTTCTTTTTCGATTTTTTCAAGCATATCAACATCACCAACATAGTCAGCTCCTGCCTCTTTAGCTTGATTAGCCTTTTCACCTTTAGCAATTACTAAAACTTTCTTAGTCTTACCAGTTCCTTTAGGAAGTACTATAGCACCTCTTAATTGTTGATCTGCTTTTTTAGTATCAAGATTTAATCTCATAGCTACTTCAACAGAACCATCAAAAGAACTAGTAGAAGTCATTTTTACTAACTTAATAGCTTCTTCTTTTGAATATACTTTATTCTTTTCTATTTTTGAAAGAGCTTCAGTATATTTCTTACTTCTTCTTTTCATTTTCTTTCCTCCTTATGTGGTAAAAGCGGATATTAATTTTAATTTTCCTTCCACATAGGTAAACCCTATATGATCAATTACTTAAGAACTACTCTTGACCTTCAACAGCAATTCCCATATTTTTAGCAGTTCCTGCTACGATCTTCATAGCTTCTTCTACAGAATATGCATTTAAATCAGGTAATTTAATTTCTGCAATTTCTCTTAATTGAGCTTCTGTAATTGTACCAACAACTTCTTTAGAACCTTTAACGGAACCTTTATTGATTTTTGCATACTTCTTCAATAAGAAACTAGCTGGTGGAGTTTTAATAACAAAATCAAAACTTCTATCATCATATACAGAAATTTCTACTGGTAAGATATCACCCATTTTGTCTCTAGTTGCATCATTATATTTAGTACAAAAATCTTGAAGATTGATTCCTGCTGGACCTAAAACAGTTCCTACTGGTGGAGCTGGTGTAGCTTTTCCTGCTGGAATTTGTAATTTAATTTTCTTTATTGCTTCCTTTGCCACGAAAAACACCTCCTATAATTTTTCTCACGTGTTACGTGCACTATTATTAATAAACTCTATTCTCATCCCGCTTCATAAATGAAAACTCGCTTATCAATAACATCTATATTAAATAAATATAGCCATTAAATAATATCATAAAGATCTATATATTTCAAGAACTTTACGCTTTTTCTATCTGTCCTAGCTCAACTTCAACAGAAGTTTCTTGTCCAAACAAATCAACAAGTAACATAACTTTTTGATTAGGTAAATCTACAGAATCAACTTTTCCATACATACCGTTGAATGGACCATCAATTATCTTAACTTTAGCACCAACAGTAAGTTCTTTATCGACATCAAGTCTACTAATACCCATATTACCTAAAATCTTATCTACTTCCGCTGGTTGTAATGGCGTTGGTTTAGCTCCTTTTCCAGAAGATCCAATGAAACCAGTAACGCCAGGCGTATTACGCACAACATACCAAGCTTCATCTGTCATAACCATTTCAACTAAAATGTATCCAGGAAACATTTTCTTAACTTTTTCTTTTGTTACGCCATCTTTTACTTCAACAACCTTCTCCTCAGGTATAACAACTCTAAATATATAATCTTGCATATCCATTGATTCGGAACGCATTTCTAACTTTTCTTTAACTTTATTCTCATGACCAGAATAAGTATTAACTACATACCATTGTTTTTCCATAATTTACCTCCTATATTAATGATTGAATTAAAGCAAATATAACTTCAATTAAATAAAAGAATAAAGAACAAAATATGATGAAAACAATTGTTGCTATGGAATATCTAACCATATCTTCTTTACTTGGCCAATGAACTTTAGAAATTTCCGATTTTACACCATGACAAAATATTCTAAATCTAACCCAGAGACTTTTTTTGCTTTCAGAACTTTTATTACTCTTCTTAGTATCTTTTTTTACTTCCTTTTTATTCTTATTCTCAGTAAACCTTTTAGTTTTTTCTGTAGCCATATTTAATCATTCTCCTTAGATTAATTATTCAAAATAAAAACACTTCCAAGTGCTCATCTATAAAATAGCATAAACCCCAAGAAATGTCAAACATTTTTTCTAAAATAATATCAATATAGCTACAACAGAAAAAATAAATCCCAATGTAGCTATAATAAATGGAATTATAGAAAGACTAACATAAGCAGCACTATCATTTTTTCTACTTAATTGTCCATAAATACCATCATTTATTTTTTTATTAGTCAAATCAGGCTTACCCAAAAGACTATGTCCATTAGATTTAACCAAGGCGTTTCCCATACCAAAAGAATTACCATTAGAGTAATCTGTTGAAATACCATTTACTTCTTTTTCTAAATCCTCTAAATCTCTTCTTCTTTTTTCCATAATATAATCATTATAATAAACACCAGCTCCACGTTCAAAAATGCCTCTATAATAAGGAACATCACCTTCAGGCAAATATATCTCAAACAAATCAAAATTATTTTTTAAAAAACTTTTATTAATATAAATTTGATTCGGAAAATGACAGTGGATACCAACACCAATATCACTAAGGTCCGAAATATTTTTCCTCACAATATCCCTCATTTTCATACCATTAGACTCATCAGCAATAGCTAAATTATCAAATTTTATTTGCTGATAAGAACCATTTAAAATATGAATATTATTAGGATTAAAAGAAGTTATGTAGCAACCTTTCTCATGAATGTACCTCATAGCACTATCCATACCTAACTTTAATGGCAAGATACTATCTTCATCATAATGAAGTTCATACCATTCATTTAGAGTAATACTATTAGAATCACCAATTCTATTCATACGCACTCACCCTACTATAATTGTAAAACAAAATTTTCAAAAATACAAATATTAATAAACATTTTTAAATTTTTCATGTAAAACTTTTCTTATTTTATAAAGCCTACCATCCACAGTAGTAATAGGTATATCAAGTAACCTACTAATTTCTTTATAACTAAAGCCATTATACCTAAGTTCAAAAATAGAACTATCAGAAATATCAAATAAACATTTATAATAAACAAACTGCTTTTCTAGCATTTCTTCATCAAAATAATAATCCAAATTTTTATCATCTTTAATATTATAATAAAACTCTTCACCTAAAGAAGTATTTAAATAATAATGTTTATTACTACTCATCGTTCTACAAAAAGTTACAATTCTTCTCTCAATACAAATACAAGCAAAAGTATAAAATAAAACACCAGAATTTTCATCATACTTATCAATTGCATCATTTAAAGCAATTAATCCTTCTTGTACTAAATCATCAAAGTCTACTCTAGCCCATTTAGCTAACATAGAATACTTTGATGCCAACTTTTTAACCATCGGAATATACTTATTAAACATAATTTTCCTAGCCTCTTCATCATTTTCTTTAACTAAATAAACAACTTCATAATCATTTATTATTTTATAATCCATAATCCCTCTACTTTCTATTACGGATTACCTCATATATCATAATGCCAGATGCAACAGACGCATTTAAACTATTTGTAGTTCCATACATTGGTATTTTAGCAATAAAGTCACATTTATTCTTAACAAGTTTAGACATACCAGAACCTTCATTACCAATTACTAAGGCAATTTTTGAAGAATAATCAATACTTCTATAATCAACACTATCCTCTAAAGCTGTACCAACTATCCAAAAACCATTTTTCTTAAGTTCATCTATTGTTAAAACTAAATTAGTAACATTAACAATATTTACATTATCCAATGTTCCTACACTAGTTTTCATTACTGTGGAATTAACTTGAACTTGACGATCTTTTGGAATAATAATAGCATCAACTTTAGCGGCCTCACACGTTCTAATGATTGCTCCAAAATTATGTGGATCTTCTAAATGGTCTAATATTACAAAAAAATTAGCTTCATCAGTTAATACATCAGACATATTTTTATATTTATAATCCGGAATAAATAATATTATACCTTGATGAACTCCTGCTGCCAAACGATCAATTTCTTTTTTTGGCTTATATAGAACAGGTAATTTTCGCTCTTCTATTAAAGAATTTATTTTTTTGTCACTAAATCCATCTTGCAAAATTATTTTTTCAATCTTTTTTCCATTTTCCAATAATTCTTTCGCAACATTTCTTCCAAATACCAACATATTAATCACCCAAAATAAATGTCATTATTTCATTTATCCTTTCTTTTTTATTTTGAATTTCCAAATAACCAATGATAGCTTCTAATCCAGTTGCATACTTATAAGTTATAATATCACAACTCTTTGGATGAAAAGTAGACTTATAATTCCTAGCTCTCTTAAATACACTAATTTCATCTTCAAATAAGAAATTATCATCAATCATTTTCGTTAAATATTTAGCTTGATTAATAGCACTAACATAAGAAATAGCTTTTTTTTGTAAGTCATTTACATTACCAATTCCTGATAAAACCAAATGCTTCCTAACGTAGTTTTCATAAATAGTATCACCTAAATATGCCAAAACTAAAACATTAATTTCTTTAACATTCATAAATTCACATCCTCAAAAACAATTTTATCATAATAATAAAAATCTACACAGAAAAATTGTGTAGATCAATTATTAAATTAGTTCGTAAGTTGTTCCTTCCCTAGTATCAATTAAACGAACACCTTGTTCTAACAATTCATCTCTTATCACATCAGCCGTAACAAAATCTTTATTTTTCTTTGCCTCATTACGTAATTCTATCTTCCTTAAGATTTCTTCATCATCATATTCACTACTTACCTCATCTACTTTTAATAAATCAAGAGATAAAACTTTGTCAAACTTCTCTATTAATTTTCTCTTAGTGCCATCATTAACTAAAGTATCCTTTAAAATATCATATACTAAAGTAATCATATTAGAAGTATTTAAATCATCTTCTATATAATTTTTAAACTTACTTAAATATTCTTCATATTTACTATCATCTACTTCTGAAGAACCTAATTTTGAAATACGTGATTTTAATTTTAAATAAGCTTTCTCTGCACCAGATAATATATCAAAATCAAATGTTAATTGATTATGATAGTAAGAGTTTAAACATAAGTAACGATAACTTAAAGGATTATAACCCTTCTCTTCTAATAAAGAAACTGTTAAAAACTCGCCAGATGATTTACTCATCTTACCATTTTTATTATTTAAAAAACCATAGTGAACCCAGTAATTACACCAAGGATGAATTCCTAAATAAGCTTCACTTTGAGCTATTTCATTAGTATGATGTGGAAAAATAGCATCTTCTGCACCACAATGAATGTCTAACTTTTCACCCAAATACTTTATTGAAATACCAGAACATTCTATATGCCAACCAGGATAACCTCGTCCCCAAGGAGAATCCCACTGTAACTCTTGATTATTAAATTTTGAATTAGTGAACCATAAACCAAAGTCAAACGGATTACGCTTAGCATCATCTACTTCTATATCACTTCTAACAGCAACTAATAAATCATCACTATTACGCCCAGATAATTCATAATAATTAGGAAACTTAGAAGTATCATAATAAACATTACCATTAGAAATATAAGCATAGTCAGTTTCTAATAATTTAGTAATTATCTTTATATACATATCTATATTATCTGTAGCATTAGATACTACATCAGGCTTTCTAATATTTAATTTACAACAGTCATCAAAAAAACAATCAGTATAAAACTTAGCAATTTCTAAAGATGATTTATGTTCCCTTTTAGCAGCAACCAACATCTTATCTTCACCAGTATCACCATCACCTACTAAATGACCAACATCAGTAATATTCATAACTCTTTCTACATCATAACCAAGAAATGTCAAACTCTTCTCTAAAATGTCCTCAGAAATATATGTACGTAAATTACCAATGTGTGCATAACTATACACAGTAGGACCGCAGGTATACATTTTAACCTTTCCCTCTTCATTAGGAATAAATTCTTCTACTTTTTTTGACAGCGTATTAAATATCTTCATTTTTTCACCTCGCAAAGTTAGTATACCATAAAATTTATAAGAAATAAACTAATGTTTAATAGTAAAGGTATCTACATATTTTCTTAATACTTTATCCACATGTCTTGCTCCAAATTCCTTATAATTACATTCATTTTTAATTTTATTCACAATTTCTGGGAAAAAGTCTTTTTCGAGTCCTAAATCAATTACTCTCTTACTAATAATTTTAACTATAATATTACTATCAATATCATCAAAATATATAACTTTATCAATTCTATTTACAAATTCAACTCCCAAAAATTCTTTAAATTTTTCATATACCAAACTTTTATCTGATGAAAAACCTATTTTCTTATTAGTAGTACCCAAATTAGAAGTCATGAAAATAACTACATTACTAAAGTCTATTTGTTCACCATAGGAATTAGTCATACACCCAGTATCTAAAACTTGTAAAAAAAGACGTAATACATCTGGATGTGCTTTTTCTATTTCATCAATTAAAAAAACTGAATATGGATTATCTTTAACTTTTTCTAATACAGAATTATTATCATTATATCCAACATAGCCAGCTGGTGCTCCTATTATCTTACTAATAGAATGACCTTCTTTATACTCACTCATATCAAGTCTAATAAAGGCAGTCTTTGGATATAACAATCTAGCATACTCTTTTACTAATAATGTCTTTCCAACTCCGGTTTTACCAACTAATAATAGTGATACTGGTACATTTTTATTAATTTTAGGCGAAAGTGTAATCTCTAATATTTCATCAATTGCTTTTTTCTGCCCAAACACAGTTCTATTTAAATTTAATTTGAGACTATTTTTATTATATTTTAATATTTTCTTAACAGGTATTTTAGTCTTCTCATAAATAACATCATATAAAATATCTTTATTAATACTTTTTACACTTTTACACTTAGTACTTCTCATAAAATTTTTATTGATCAAAGTCTCTAACTCTTCTTGTTCTTCTTTTAATAATCTAGCTAATTTATAATCATGATTGATAATAGCATTATTCTTTTTACTTCTAACTTCATTCATAGAAATAGTAAGCAATCTATTTTTCTTCTCATAAGTATTATCAATTATGGCTGTTTTGCTACAAGCTTCATCTAATATATCAATAGCTTTATCAGGAAACCTACCTGTTGTAATATATCTATCAGAAAGCTCAACTATTAATTTAATAATTTCATCACTAATTTTTACACCATGATAATTTTCATAAATATTTCTAAGTTGAAATAAAATCTTTTCTGTTTCTGAAACAGTAGGTTCTTCTACATATATTTTCTGAAATCTTCTATCTAAAGCTTTATCTTTTTCTAAATACTTTTTATATTCCGAAAGAGTTGTTGCTCCAATAACTTTAATTTTTCCACGAGCTAAGTATGGCTTTAAAATATTAGAAGCATCAATTGCTCCTTCTGCACCACCGGCACCTACTAAAGTATGTATTTCATCAATAAATAAAATTATATTTTTCTCATTTTCCAATTCACTAATTATTTTATTAATTCTTTCTTCAAATTCTCCACGGTATTTAGTTCCAGATATTAAACTAGCCATAGAAATACTAAAAATTCTACTATTCTCCAAGTTTTTAGGAACACTTCCAACTACTATTCTCCTAACTAATTCTTCTACTATCGCAGTCTTACCAACTCCAGCATCACCTAATAATAATGGATTATTCTTTGTACGTCTTAATAATATTTCTATCATTCTATTGACTTTAACGTCTCTACCAACCACGGGATCAAAACCTTCTTCTTTACATTTTTTATTTAAATCAATTGCATACTCTTCTAATAATAAATTTCTTCCCTTTTTTGAAAAATGATACACAGTTCTATTAGAAAATTTTTCATATAACAAATCAATATCAATATTCATTCCCAATAATATTCTATTCGCAACTCCATCACCTTCTTCCAATAAAGAAATAAATAATTTTTCCACAGTAACTGTGGAATCATCATCTTTACAGTCTAAAATAGTATTCTCAATAATACGTTTCAATAATGGTGTATATAAAAACCAGTCATTACTTTTCTTACCTATTCCTATAATTTTAATTATTTCATCCTTATACTTCTTATAAGTAATTTTATATTCACTCAAAACTTGAGTAATAGCTAAATCCGTATTATGTAAAATAGCTAACAACAAATGTTCACTACCAACATAGGGATGTTTCAAATCCATCATTTCTTTTTTTGCCATTAATAATACTTTTTGTGAATCTTCATCAAATTTTGAAAACACGTAAATCATCTCCTTAAAATAATTTTATTTCTAGTATGACCAGAAATGCAATAAATTACGTCCACAAAAAAAAGACAAAAACAGCAAAAAAAAGAAGTTCATAAGAACCTCTTTATTATTACTAAGTACTATACTAATAACACTATAATGATTGCTATTAATAATACCGCTAATAATTCTAATAAGAATTTCCAAATAGCTTTAATCCAAGAAGTATAAGAAATATCTAAGTACTCTAATACTATCATTAAAATGAAACTAGTAGGAGCAAAGATAACTCCAAATCCATACATAGCTTGGAAAATAAGACCTATTGTAGAATAACTAGCTGAATCAGTCACAATACTAGTTAAATATAATAATACACTTTGGAATGCATATGAAGGATCAACATTGAATATACCAGCTAAAAGTGCTGCTAAAGATGATAATAATGCACCAAAGACATTGAATTTATCAATTCCAGAAAGTAATGCTTTATAGATTACTAATTGGAATGGATGATAAGTAACAATTACTAAACAAGAATAAATTAAAATTATAATTAATCCTAATGGTAATGCTCTCTTAATTCCATCCATAAATCCTTTCAAAATATCATTAAATTTAACTTTATAAATAATTGCTAAGAATAGTATTAATAATGCCATTGGTAATAATAGATCAATTATAGTCCAGAAACCAAATGCATTAATTGTACCAAAAATCTTAGAGAATATTGCAAAGCCACCTATCTCAAATGATAAAACATTAGTAGTTACATCTGAGAATAAAGTAACACCAAATCCATTTGACCAAGGAATAAATGCTAATACAACTAATATAAGTAATAAAACAAAAGCAACTACTAATGGCCAAGTAGTATGATAACTATTATCAGACTCTTGAACATATTTACTCATATCAGAAGAACTATCAACAGACTCCTTAACTACAATAACTTCTTCATCTTTTAAAGCTGCTTTAATATTTTTCTTTGAAGAAGATTTTGCATTCTTTTTACCAGTAGATTTAGAAGCATTAGCTTTAGTAGTCTTAGTCTTACTATTTTTAGTAGACTTAGTTGCAGTATTCTTTGGCTTTTTAACTTCAACTTCTTTAACCTCAACTTTTACTTCTTTTACTGAAGATTTCTTACTATCCTTCTTAATTACTTTAGTAACAGTATTAGTCTTCTTAATATATAATAAAACATTTAAAACTAATAATGCTAATCCTAATAATAAAATTACTATTTTAGCTATTACTTCTGAAGTAATGTCAAGTGATAGTACAGTCATGATAATATTAGTATTACCATAAGCATAAGTAGATCCTATTAAACCAACAGCAGTAGATCCAACCAATATCATAGCAGCAACAATTTTATCATATCCTAATAATAAAATTACTGAAACTAACATAGGAAAAATTACAAGTAATGGAATTTGCATTCCTCCTAATGAAACTAAAGCTGCGATTAGTAGCATAATAGCTACAAAGAATCTTACTTCATGTCCTTGTACACGTCCTACAAAATTATCTAGAAATGTACGATAAGCAGGTATCTTATTTAATATTCCATAGAAGCCACCAATAGCTAAAACGAAAAATGCAATATAGCCAAAATAAGAAAGTGCTGTAACTGGATAATTGACTAAGTCAAATAATCCCATTTGAACTCGTCCTTGATCTATATACTGATCTGAATAATAAGCAGCTGGTAATATCCAAGTCATTAGCATAAGTGCTAACACAGTAAGAAGAACTATTTTAAGTACACTTTTATCACGCAAAGCAATAATAATTAATACAAACTCTGCAATCCATAAAGCAACCTTAATTAAAGTACAAACATCATTATCTGGTAAGAAAAATGATATAAGCATTAAAACAGTTACTATACCAAGAACAAGCTTTGAAATATTGTGTTTTTTCATAATTAACCTCCCACTATAATTATACTTATATAAATTTGATTTTACAAGTATTTACACTATTTTTTAACAAAAAATGTGATTTTTTAGCGAAAATGTTACATTGGTTAACCTCCAATTTTAAGCGAAAATGTTACATGATGAAACTGATATAATTATTAGTTTCTTTTTTTGTAATTTTTAGCAAAAATGTTACATTTTTAGTATAATAATTTTGCTTATTGGCAAGAAAGAGAGGTGATAAAATTGGAATTAACTAATAAAGAAAGATATACTTATGATATTATAAATAAGGTTATTATTGGTGATTTAACAAGAAAAGAAGCAATGTTTGAACTAAATAAATCCAGGCAACAAATATATAGATTGGTTAATATATATTATGCTGAAGGTGAAAAAGGATTTATTCATGGGAATCGCGAAAAAATTCCTCATAATAAAAAGAATTACTTAATAATTGAAGAATTGAAAAAATTATATTTAGAGGAATATTATGATTATAACCTTGAAGCGTTTTATGATGAACTTTCAGAAAATAAAAAATACAAAGGGAAATATGAAATATCATATTCCACTTTGTACAAAGAATTTCTAAGTGATGATATAATTTCTCCAAATGCTCACAAAGAAACAATTAGATTATACAATGAAAAAATGAATAGTTCAATAAATGAAAAGAAAGACATTGCTGAAGAAAAATTAGAACTATTTCAGTCTCGACAAATTGCATTCGAAAAATCACACATAAGAAGATCTAGCAATGGATATGTTTTTGGTCAAGAGGTTCAAATGGATGCATCACCTAAAATATGGTTTGGAGATGTAATTACACATTTACATTTAGCTGTAGATAAAGGTACTAAAAAGGTTCTTTTTGGATGGTTTGAATATGAAGAAATTACTAGAGCATATTTTATATTACTATATAATATAATTATTAACTACGGTATTCCAAAAAGGATTAAAGCAGATAATAGAACTACATTTTCCAATAAAGAAAATAAGGTAGATACAACACAATTTGGTAGAATATGTATTGAGCTGAATATTGAATTAATAACTACCAGTGTACCCACATCAAAAGCCAATGTAGAAAGAGAAAACAGAACATTCAAAGATAGACTTATTGCTGAATTAAGACACGAAAGTATAACTGATATTGACGAAGCGAATAAATATTTAAATGAGGTATTCATTCCTAAAATGAATAAAAAATTCTCATATGAAATAGATGAAAAAACATCGATGATGAAAAAAAACAATTATTCAGAAGAAGAACTAAATTTAATAATATCAGAAAGGACAACAAGAATAATTGATAATGCCTCATCAATTAAATACGATGGAAAATACTATGTACCAGTAAATTATAATACTGGAGAAGTTGTAAGTTATATGAAAAAAACAGAATGTATAGTTATAACAACTTACAATGCTGAATTATGGTGTAAGATTGAAAATAATTTTTATGTATTAGTTGAAATCGAAGATAGAAACACAACAATGACAAAAGAGATAGATAATGATAAACCGAAAGAAAGAAAAAAATTATTCAACCAAAGAATCATCCTTGGAGAAAGAATATGATGTTAAGATAATTGGGACTCTGTCCCAAACCCTGAGGTTTTTATCAATAAGAACACCAAAAAAGGAAATAAAAAATGGAAGTATTGATTATTAATCTTTACTTCCTTTTTTGTATGTTATCACTTTATTGCTTTTGGTCACTCCTCAGTGTTGCCATATCCCTTCAAGTGATAAAAATATTATACATAATACTAAAATTAATGCAATATCTAAATATGTAACATTTTCGCTTAAAATTAACTGACATATATTATATTTTAATAAACTATTTATGTAACATTTTCGCTAAAAATTAGCCACAAAAATATGTAACATTTTCGCTAAAAATTCACATATTTACACTATTTTTTAACAAAAAAAAGCAATTATAATTGACTTTTAAATATAAATATAATAATAAGTCAGAAAAATTGCTTAAATTATTTTTGCTTCATAGTAGGGAACAATAACACATCCCGAATAGAATCTTGTTCCAAGAAAAACATACAAAGTCTATCTATTCCATAACCAATTCCACCAGCTGGAGGCATACCATATTCTAAAGCTTCCACAAAATCCATATCAATGTCATTGGCTTCCTCATTACCTAAATCTTTTTCCTTAAGTTGTGCTTCAAATCTTTCTAATTGATCAATTGGATCATTTAATTCAGTATACGCATTAGCAAATTCTTTACCAGCGATAAACAATTCAAACCTATCAACAAATCTTGGATCATCAGGATTTTTCTTTGTTAATGGACTAATTTCAATTGGATGTCCATATAAAAATGTAGGTTGAATTAAAGTTTCTTCCACATATTTTTCAAAGAATAAATTAACAATATGTCCAAAACTCTTTTGGTGTTCTTCAACTGGTATATTATGTTCTGAAGCTAATTCTAAAGCTTCTTCTAAACTCATATCTTTTTTAAAGTCAATACCAGTCTTTTCTTTAATAGCATCAACCATACTAATTCTCTTCCATGGTCCAGATAAATCTATATCATGATCATACCAAGTAAATGTAGTACGTCCAAATACTTCTTTACCAATTGTTTGAAACATTGCCTCAGTCATATCCATCATTCCTTGTAAATCACTATATGCTAAATATGCTTCCATTAAAGTAAACTCTGGATTATGTTTAGGATCCATTCCTTCATTTCTAAAAACTCTACCTATTTCATAAACTGCTTCCATTCCACCAACAAGTAATCTCTTTAATGGTAACTCTAAAGCAATTCTTAAATACATGTCTAAATCTTGTGTATTATGATGTGTAACAAAAGGTCTAGCACTAGCACCTGTTAATAATGTAGATAAAATAGGTGTTTCAACTTCTGTAAATCCTCTATTATCCATAAAATTTTGAATACATCTAATAATCTTAGGTCTAGTAAAAGCCACTTTCTTAGATTCTTCATTCATAATTAAATCAACATAACGTCTTCTATACCTTTCTTCAATGTCAGTAAGACCATGAAACTTTTCTGGTAATGGTTTTAATGCTTTAACTAAATGAATATATTTATTAGCTCTTACACTAAGTTCACCAGTATCAGTTCTAAATACAGTTCCCTCAATTCCAACTATATCACCAATATCTGATTTTTTAAATAAATCATAAACATCTTCACCAACAGCATCTTCTCTAATATATATTTGTAATTTTCCATACTTATCTTGTATATGAAAAAATCCAGCTCTACCCTTACGACGTTTAGTCATAATTCTACCCGCAACAGTAACAATCTTTTCATTGCCATCTAAATCTTCCTTAGAACACATCTGATACATTTCATTTATTTCTTTAGAATTAGAATTAGTATCAAACCTATGACCAAATGGATCAATGCCTTTTTCTCTAATCTCTTCAGCCTTAGCTCTTCTAACTAATTCCTGTTCCGTAAATTCTCTCATAATATCCTCCTTCTTTAAACCTTAACAACAGTAGTATGAGCAATTCTATCATGTAATCCCATACCTGATTTACTCCACATAGCCATAAAGCCACAAATTAATAATAAAGTATACTTGATAATTCCACAAATTGCAACACCATAAAAATATGCCATTTCATTTCCGAAAACCACAATTGCAAAAGAAATCATATCTACTAAAATTGAATTTATAATTAAAGATCTAAAAATAAAACTATTCATTGTAAGTTCTTTACCAGTAGAACTACTAACTTTTATTTTCATCAATTTTTTACCTACAGTCTGTCCATTATTATAATATTGATATACTATAAAGTATAAAACTGATAAAAACAAAGTAACTAATGAAACAACTCCTTGCTTTTGTGATAATTGATAACCTATACTCTTAACTTCAGCAGCATAAGTATTCATATCTATTTCTTTAGCAGTATATTTTTCTATTAACTCATTACTTTCATTATTTAATTTATTGATAGATTTGGCATCTAAAAATGGATAAGAAATTAATGATGCAATACTAGATATAATAAAAATATCAAGTATAAATGCAATAAATCTTTGTACAAATAACGCCTTCTCACCTTTTGCTTTCATATAATAATGCCTCCTTAAACTCATTAAGTATCTTGATTATATCACAAACTCTAGTAGTTTTATAGACCTTATTTTTAACATCACTAGCACCAGAAATACCTTTTAAATACCAAGAGATATGATTTCTTATCTCTAAACAGGCTAACTTTTCATTTTTAAAATCTGTTAAATATTTCAAATGTCTAAGTGCCATATCCACTTTTTCAACATCAGTTACAATAGTTATTTTTCCGCCCTCTAAATAGCTAATACTATCTCTAATTAACCAAGGATTACCAAGTAAACCTCTACCTATCATAACAGCATCGCATAAAGTCTCATCTAACATTCTTTTAACATCTTCAGGTCTTTTAATATCACCATTACCAATAACAGGAATAGAAACACTTCTTTTTACTTCTTTTATAATATTCCAATCCGCTTTACCAGAATAACCTTGACTACGAGTTCTAGCATGAATACAAATAGCTTTAGCACCAGCTTTTTCAATTACTTGAGACACTAAAGGTGCGTTAATACTATTACTATCCCATCCAGATCTAATCTTAACAGTAACAGGTACAGAAACACTAGCTACTACCTTACTAACTATTTCATATATTTTATCAGGATTTTTTAATAATGATGAACCCGAACCAGATTTAACTGCCACTTTAGGAACAGGGCATCCCATATTAATATCAATGAAAACATTATTATATAAATTTGTTATTATTTTAGCAGCCTTAGCCATTGTCTCAGGATTAGAACCAAATATTTGAACCGCAACAGGTATTTTCAAAGTATCAATACCATTTAACATTTCAAATGTTTTTTTATTATCTCTAACAATAGCCTCAGAACTAATTAATTCTGTAACAGCATATCCAACACCAAACTCTTCTAATATTTTCATATAAGAAGGATTAGATATTCCAGCCATAGGTGCCATCACTATTTTATTTTTTATATAAATATCACCTATATACCAACCTTGCATACATATCCCATACCTTTACTTTTTCTTTAATAAATCTCTAATTTCCTCTAATAATAAAACTTCATCGCTCTTCTTAGGAGTTTCTTCAATCTTTTCATCATCCTTTTTCTTAAATTTTTCAAATAATTTAACTACCATAAATATACAAAAAGCAACAATTAAAAAGTCAACAATAGTCTGAATAAAAGAGCCATATTTAATAGTAGCATCTTCAACTTTAATACTTAAATTAGAAAAATCAAGTCCTCCTAAGAAAACACCTATAATAGGCATCAAAACATCATTTACTAAACTCGTGACTATTTTACCGAAAGCACTACCAATGATAACACCGACAGCCATATCGACAACATTACCACGTGAAATAAATGTTTTAAATTCAGAAGCTCCCTTACTAATTTTCTTAATATTTTTATTGGCTAAATCTTTTTTCATAAAATATTCCTCCCATAAACCTAATGATATTATAATATTTATTTCAATTTTTTCAAGAAAAAAGAGTTAAATTTAAACATCTAACTCTTTTAATAATTCTGCCTTAGTCATTTTTGAATAATTTTTAATACCTTTTTCCTTAGCTATTTCTCTAAGTTTAGTAATTGACATAGACTCATAATTTGTCTCACCATCTTCTTCAGGCATCTTTCCATTTTCAACTAAGTAATCAATTTGTTCCTTAGTTAATGTTTCATATTCTAATAATGCATCAGCTATTAATTTTAATAAATCTTTATTTTCTTTAATGATAGTAGTAGCTTTATCATGACAATTATTAATGATTTTTCTCATTTCCATATCAATTTCATTTGCCACTTCATTAGAAAAATGTTGACTCTTATTATAATCTCTTCCTAAGAAAACACTACCTTCTTTTTGTTCAAACTGTAATGGTCCTAAATCACTCATACCATATTCAGTAACCATTGCACGAGCTATTTTAGTAGCCTTTTCAAAGTCATTATGGGCACCAGTAGTAATTTCTCCAAAAACAACTTCTTCAGCTGTACGCCCACCTAATAAACCAGTTATTTCTTCTAATAAATCTGTTTTCGTTGAACACAATTTTTCAACAGATGGAACCATCATATTATATCCACCAGCTGAACCTCTAGGAATAATAGTAACTTTTTGAACATCGTTAGCATTATCAAGTTTTAAACCTATAACAGCATGTCCAGCTTCATGATAGGCAACAAGCTTACGATCCTCTTCACTATATTTATGTGAAGTCTTAGCAGGACCCATCAATACTCTATCAGTAGCCTCATCTATTTCACTCATTGTAATCTTTGCTTTATTACGTCTAACAGCAAGTAAAGCAGCTTCATTCAATAAGTTTTCTAAATCAGCTCCAGAAAAACCAGGAGTTCTCTTAGCCAAATTTTCTAATGTAAGTCCGTCAGCTAATTTCTTATTCTTAGCATGTACAGCTAAAATTTCTTCTCTTTCTCTAACATCAGGTAAATTAACAGTAACTTGTCTATCAAATCTACCGGGTCTTAAAAGTGCAGGATCTAAAACATCAGGTCTATTAGTAGCAGCCATAATTATAAT
>CAVIRY010000143.1:0-3969 GCA_963645255.1 bacterium | reverse complement strand
AGTTGGTCCATTTAATGTATCTTATACAAATGGTATATATGGAGATATTGCTTTGAGTAATTTTTCAATAATAGATATTATTGCTGTCTTTCTAACTTCACTAGACTTATACTTATTTGCTAGAAGTGAAAGAACCATATCTAAAATAGAAGGTTTAATGATGTTACTAATATTTGCTGTATATTATGTATCAGTAATATTTTTCTAGATAAGGATGGTAGTACGGAAACAAAAAATTGTTGTAACGACTTATATTCAGGCTGCTGGGAGTTTTCCTATGGAAATATTGAATTTAGATAAACAATTAGTGATGCTCTAAAAAGAGAGTAAAAGAAAAGTTTTAAAAAATAATCAATAATATAGAATTAGATTTTATAATTGATGTAAATAAAGAAAATATTAATATTACATTAAGCAAGAAACATATAGAATATGCCTGAGTTCCAAAAGAATCTGAATTATTAGATGCGTATAGTAAGGCAAAACTAGTAAATTTATAGTCATAATCAAAAATAAATGTTTGTAATTTAGCTAAACTATGGTATAATACACTTGAGAAAGGAGTGGGAAAGAAAAAATTCCCACTCTTATTATTTGTAGGAGGTGGCCATGAAAGAACAAATTAGTGAACTTGTAGATGATAAAATAAAAGATTTAAATGTATTTGTATCAGATGCATTTTATGAAGAACAAGAAGGAAAGAAACTATTTAACATAGTACTTGATAGTGAAAATGTAATTGATTTAAACCTTATTACAGAGGCATCAAGAATAATTAATAAAATAATGGATGAAAATAATAAAATATTAGAAGAAGTAGATGAATTGGATATTTACTCAAAAGAGAAAGGAGAATAAAAATGAACGGAAAAGAATTTAAAAAAGCACTTGATAATATCGTTAAAGAAAAAGACATTGATCCAGAAGTAGTATATGAAGCAATGGAATTAGCCCTAACTTCAGCATATAAGAAAAATTTCAATTCGAAAACAAATGTTAAAGTCCTATTCGATAGAGCAACAGGCGAAATAAAAGTATATTCATATCTTACAGTTGTACCAGATGATAAAATGACAAAAGATGAGTATGAAGATTACTTATTTGAACATTATACTGATGAGGATGAAGAGGAAGAAGAGGAAGTAGAAGAAGAACAAGAAAAGAAGCCAGTATATGAGTACTTCAATCCTGAAACAGAAATAAAACTAAGTGAAGCTAAGAAAATTGATAAAACTTTAGAATTAGGAGATACAATTGACCATGAAGTAACTCCTAAAGAGTTTGGACGTGTAGCAGCTTCAACTGCAAAACAAGTTGTAGTACAAAAAATAAGAGAAGCTGAAAGAAATAGTATCCTTGATGAATTTGGTGATAAACAAGATGAATTATTAATTGGTACTGTTGCCCTAGAAGATACAGACAATTACTTTATTGACTTAGGTAGAACAAACGGTATCTTACCTAAGAAAGATATTATTCCAGGCGAAAAAATTGTCATGGGCTCTCAAATAAAAGTTTATGTTACCAAAGTAGATAACAATGGTAAAAACTTATTAGTCCTATTAAGCAGAAGTCACTATGGTTTTGTAAAAAGACTATTTGAACTTGAGATACCAGAATTAGCTGATGGAACAGTAATGTTATACAGTGTAGCAAGAGATCCAGGAAACAGAAGCAAAGTCGCTGTATACTCAGAAAGAACAAATGTTGATCCAATTGGAGCATGCATTGGTGAAAAAGGTAGCCGTATAGCTAGAATCATTGAAGAACTACATGGTGAAAAATTAGATGTTGTAAGATATGATAAAGATCCAGCTATATTTATTAAAAATGCCCTATCACCAGCAAAAGATTTAACAGTTGCGATAACAGATCCAAAGAAACAAGAAGCAATGGTAATTGCTGATGGAGACAACTTTTCTCTAGCTATAGGCAAAAAAGGACAAAATGCTCGCTTAGCTAGCAAATTAACACATTATAAAATTGATATTAAGACAACTGAACAAGCTAGAGAAGAAGGCATAAACTTTAGATAGGAGGACTATTATGAAAGTTAAAAAAATTCCTCTAAGAACATGTATAATTACAAAAGAAAAATTACCTAAACAGGAGCTACTTCGTATAGTAAGAACTAAAGAAGGTAAAGTAATTCCTGATGAAACAGGAAAAATAAATGGTCATGGTGCATATATTAAAAAAGATATTGCAATATTAGAAAAGGCCAAAAAGTCAAAAATATTAGATAAAAAGTTAGAATGCAATATAGAGGATAGTGTATATGAAGAAATAAGAAAGATTATAGAAAAGTGAGGTGAGTCTTTATGATGACTATAGAAGACTATGCATTAGATGTTGGAAAAACTATAGATGAGATTAAAGCATTATGTGATAAAATTGGTATCAACTACGAAGACGAAACAACTCCTTTAGATGAAACTGATATTATTTTACTTGATAATGAATTACAAGACGCTGAAGACTATATAACTGGAGACATAGAAGATTTAGAAGCTAAAAATTTTGAAGAAGAAGTTATAGATAAAGCTGAAAAATTAGCTATGGACACTAAATTTGATTTAGATAATGAAACAAACTTTGAAAAAGTTAAAACAAAACAAGTAAAAAAGACTGAAAATAAAAAAGAATTCTTAAAAGAAAGAAAAAAGATTTACAAGCATCGTGAGAAATTACAAAGTAATGAAAAAACCCAAGATGATAATGTAATTTTATATGAAAATGGAATGACTGTAACTGACTTAGCAAAAGCTTTAGAAGTAGGGCCAGTGGAAGTTATTAAAAAATTAATGGGCTTAGGAATAATGGCTTCAGTTAATCAGTCAATAGATTATGACAGTGCTGAAGTAGTAGCATCAGAATATGACAAAGTATTAAAGAAAGCAGAAACAGCAGATATTTCTAATTTTGAAAATTATGAAATTAAAGACGCAGAAGAAGACTTAGTAGAACGTCCACCAGTTGTAACTATCATGGGACATGTTGACCATGGAAAAACTACTTTACTAGACTACATAAGAAAATCAAATGTAGCATCAGGTGAAGCCGGTGGAATTACTCAAGCCATTGGTGCTTATTCAGTTAAATACAAAGACAAGGCAATTACATTTATTGATACACCAGGTCACGAAGCATTTACAGAAATGCGTGCTAGAGGTGCTTCAATTACTGATATAGTTATAATTATAGTAGCTGCAGATGATGGTGTAATGCCACAAACAAAAGAAGCAATTGATCATGCCAAAGCTGCTGGAGTACCTATAATAGTAGCCATAAACAAAATTGATAAACCAGACGCTAATATTGAAAGAATTATGACAGCCCTAGTAGAAAACGGATTAACTCCAGAAGAATGGGGAGGAGATGTCATCGTTAATAAAATATCAGCAGCAACAGGTGCAAATGTAAATGAATTATTAGACAACATACTATTAGTTGCTGAAATGGAAGGCTATAAAGCTAATCCTTCACGTTACGCAACAGGAGCAGTAATTGAGTCTAGAAAAGATAGTAAAGTTGGCTCAGTAATAACATTACTAATTCAAAATGGTACTCTTCGTTTAGGAGACCCTATTGTTATAGGAAACTCATTTGGAAAGGTTCGTACACTAAAGAATGACTTGGGTCAAAATATTGTAGAAGCTTCTCCATCAACACCGGTAGAAGTAACTGGAATATCTGAAGTACCAAGTGCTGGTGATAAGTTCATGGCGTTTGAGTCAGAAAAACAAGCTAAACAAATAGCAGAAGAAAGAAGATTACGTAGTCGTGAAAAAGATAGTAATTTCTCAGGTATGACTTTAGAAGATCTATTTGGAAGAATCCAAGAAGGTATAAAAGAAATAAAAATAGTTTTAAAAGCTGATGTAAACGGAAGCTTAGAAGCTGTAAAAAATTCTCTAGAAAAAATATCTGTAGACGGTGTAAAAGTATCAGTTATAAGAGGTGCTGTTG
>CAVIRY010000142.1:0-2097 GCA_963645255.1 bacterium | reverse complement strand
GGATAGACCTATATCACATTTATTCATCATCTCAGATGAGTTTGCAGAACTAAAAGATCAAAGACCAGAATTTATGGATCAATTAATATCAACAGCACGAATCGGTCGTTCTTTAGGTGTCCATCTTATTCTAGCAACACAAAAACCTGCCGGAGTAGTTAATGATCAAATCTGGTCAAATTCTAAGTTCCGTGTCTGCCTAAAAGTACAAGATAAATCAGATAGTATGGATATGATTAAATGTCCAGATGCTGCTTCATTAAAAAATGCCGGACGCTTCTTCTTACAAGTTGGATATAATGAATTATTTGCTCAGGGCCAAGCTGCCTGGGCAGGAGCACAATATTATCCAGCAGAGAAAAGAAAGAAAAAAGTAGATCAAAGCATCAACTTCATTGATAATACCGGTAACAGTATTAAGAGTTTAGATAATAAGCAAAATGAAGTTCAAGTAACATCAAAAGGTGAAGAAATAACAAATATTATCAAATATATAATTGAAGAAGCAAAACAAACATCTGTAAGTATTCCACAACTATGGCTAGATAGAATTCCAAATTATATCTATGTTGAAGATTTAAAAACTAAATATAACTATACAACCAAAAAGAATAGTGTTAATCCAATCATTGGTGAATATGATGATCCAGATAACCAAAAACAAAATGTTTTAACACTACCTTTATCGTCAGGCGGCAACTCTATAATCTATGGTTCAACAGGTTCAGGCAAAGAATTAATGCTATCAACAATCATATATTCAGCTATAACTACTCATGATTCATCAGAAGTTAATTTCTATCTTTTAGACTTTGGGGCTGAAACATTAACAATGTTTAAAAATGCGCCACATATAGGAGAAGTATTACTATCAGGAGAAAGTGAGAAAATAGGCAATTTATTCAAATTAATTACTCAAGTAATGGATGAACGAAAAAAAATATTTGTCGACTACAATGGTTCGTTTGATTTTTATATAAACCATGGTGGAAAGCAAATGCCATTAATTGTAGTTGCGATAAACAATGTTGAAGGATTCCTTGAATTATACCCAGACTATGAAGATGTTCTAGGTCAAATAACAAGAGAATGTTTAAAATATGGTATTGTCTTTATCCTAACAACAAATGGGCCTAATACAATCAGATATCGTCTACGTCAAAACTTTGGCCAAAACATAGTCTTACAATTTAATGACCCATCTGATTATGCAAGCGTTCTTTCTGGAGTACGTAAAAAAGAACCATCAAAAAGCTTTGGTAGAGGCTTAGTAGATATAGATGGTATCTTTGAATTCCAAACTGCATACTCATTCAAAGAAGAAAAAATGACAGATTACATTAGAGTCATCTGTAATAAATTAAATAACATCTGCGAATTTAAAGCAAAAAAAATACCTATACTACCAGAAATAGTCACTCAAGAAGACTTATTGCCATCATTACTTGGTTTATTATCGATACCAGTTGGTATAGAAAAAGAAACATTAGAAATAGCAGATATAAGTTTAAAAAATGGTATCTACGTAATAACTGGTGAAGATATAACATCCATACAACCATTCTTAACAGGACTATCTGGAATGCTTTTAAAAATACCAAACAGCAAATGCATCATATTAGATGCCCTTAGTATATTATCAGATAATCCACCTAAAGATGTTACATATGACAAAGGAAACTGTACAGTAGGTATTGAAGAGATAACAACAGCCCTATATACTAAACAAGTTGAAAATACTGAAGACCCAGTAATTTGTATAATAACTGGTATAAGTACACTTTTATCAAAATTAGATGCTGTTAAAAAAGGCGAGTTCACAACTAACATAAATGAAGCTACAAAACTAGGGACAATTAAATTTATCTTTGTAGAAACAATAGATAATATTAAATCCCTTAATTATGAAGCTTGGTTCAAAGCAAATGTTGACTTGTCTGAAGGAATCTGGATAGGAAATGGAATCAGTAATCAATTCACTCTAAAAGTAACTACCAATTCACGTTTACTAAGAGTAGAACTAGAACCAAACTTTGGATATGTAGTAACAAAAGGAAAAGCTGCTGTTACTAAGTTCCTTTCAGACGAGTAGGAGGT
>CAVIRY010000141.1:0-2813 GCA_963645255.1 bacterium | reverse complement strand
CTATTACACTGTGTATCTTTAAATTTTGTTCACCAATAAAAGCTTGTATAATACCTTCAAAGGCATATTTAAAACTATTAATTAATCTCTTTTTATCTAGCTTTAAATTTTTAATTTT
Organism: bacterium; assembly: GCA_963645255.1. GTDB lineage: Bacteria > Bacillota_I > Bacilli_A > RF39 > UBA660 > CAG-877. The sequence goes on along the minus strand of CAVIRY010000141.1, from coordinate 2,695 downwards.
TTTATCTTGTGATCCCATATGAATCTAATACCTCCTCTTGTTTAGCAAACATAACCTTCTCATCTTCTTTTGTCATGTGATCATAACCAAGTAAATGATAAAACCCATGAACTGCCAAAAAAGATAATTCACGAAGTAGGGAATGGCCATATTCTTCTGACTGGGATATAGCTTTATCTATTGAAATATAAATATCTCCAAGAATTCTCTCATCCGTAGGCATAACTAAACTATCATCATCTTCTAATGCAAAAGTAATAACATCAGTTTCCCTATCTATATGACGGTAATCCTTATTAAGTTCATGAATATAATCATTATCAACTATAATTAAATTAAACGTTGTATTAACCAAGTTCTCCTTTTTAACAGCACTCTTTAATACATCTTCTACTGTCTTTAATTCTTCAATCTTTCTATCAGTCTGATTAAAAATACTAATACTACTCATTTTTCCTCCTATAATAAAATAAATACTAATCCAAGTAATACTAAAATTGAAATAATATCTAAGAACCATTCACTCTTTAATACATTAGGTAACTTGTCACCGAGAATATCAAGTATATGATATATATAAAAACCAAGTACTCCACCAAGTATATTTAAAATGATGTCATCAACATCAAAAACTCTTCCAATAATTAATTGAACAGTTTCAATAGAAACTGATGTCATAATAGTTAAAATTAATGGCAAAGTCAGTTTCTTGCTTTTTAAATAATAACTAGCAAAAAATCCATAAGGTAAAAACATAATCATATTGCCTAATACATTCTTAAAAAAAAGTCGACTGCCCATATTATAACGCAATATTTCCCTAAAAGGAACAAAATTATTACTAGACCAGGTTACATCATCTTGAAATGTAACAACTTGGAACAAAGACATAATATAAATTAAAAAAGATAAACTTAATAGTTCATTATATAAAACTACTCTTTCTTTATTTTTAATTAAATAACTAAGTCTTAAGGAAACTATCACAACACATGCAATTAAAACCATTGGCCAAGTAATATCAATAACACCCTGTAATGTAGTCGTAATTGGTCCTAACATTAATATCACTCTCCCTGTACAATTTCTTCATATTCTAAATATTCAGTAATATCTTCTTTTACTTTAAAAAACACTTCTACTATTATTTTACTATTTTTCTTATACTTTTTCAAAACTTTTTTACTTGCTATTAAACTATCTTCACCTATCTTATTAGTAAGTTTATTTGTCGCTAATGAAATAGCATCTTTTTCTATATTATCCAAGGTATAGGTTTTACTCTTTACCTTTGTTTCAAAATAACTAGTAAAGTCTAAACTGATGGGGAGTAAACTATTGGAAATTATTGAATAAGATTCTCTTTTATAACTCTTAAAATGTGAAAATAAATGAATTTCTTTATTTAAAAATTTAAATTCTAATTGTTTCTTAACTCTCCCTGTAACAGTTTCTTCTCTATAATTAACTGGCATATCTAAAGAGACTAAGTACCAAACTTCTCCATAAACTTTACCTGTAGCACACTTTTGAGCAACTATTTTTTCTTTATTATAAATAACACCAGATACTATGACGTCTCCCTTTTTAACATAATCTAACTTTTTTTTTAGTATTTCTCCATTTGTTGCTTCTATTCCAAGTATCATAGCATCTTTTTTTGCCACAATATTTCTTCTAACACAAATCTCTTCATCTTTATTTTTCTTTCTTTGTTCAACTTTTACAATATATTTAGTACCAATGTTATCTATTTCTAACCATTCAATATCATTTTTCTCATCATTTAAAATTTTATTAACTATTTTTTCTTTTTTAGCATAACTAACCTTAAAATTATACTTTTTAATTCCATACTTTTTCAAATCATTAAACACTAATTCTCTAATATAAGGATTACTGTGAACAACATCTACATCAAAAATAATATTACTTAAAAATATATTCACAAAAACACCGAATACAGAAAATATTAAAAATAACAAATATTTTTTAATAATATATTTAATTCTTGCTAAACCTAGTCTCCCAACTATTTGAATTTTATAACTAGTTTTAATACTCCTAATATCATCAAGTCCTATATCATCAACAACAATATATATCTTTTTATGTGTCTTTTTTAAATCATAGATATTAATTTTTTTCTTTATAATTTTCTTTAAAAAGTAATCTGGGTTTCTTCCAGTAATAACTAATTTATATCTATTAATCATATAATTCCTCTACTGTATATATCTTCCCAGTAATTAATATTTCATTATCTAAAAGCTTATTAAGAATCAAATTTTCTCCCTTTATAATAATTAAATTACTACCTGTATCAATTGAAACTTGCTTATTATTAAGTGTCAGAATCTCCAAATAATTAATTATATGTACTCGTTCTTTAAAAATAGTTAATCTAAATTCATCATCTCTTATATAATCTCTAATCTTATCTATCAATATTATCACCTATAAAAGTATATGATGAATATAAAAAAAATAGAGATTAATTAATAATCCCTATTATTAGCACGATTTCTCTTTTGAGAATTTTTAATTCCTTCTTTTTTAGCAGCTCTTCTTCTAACACCTGGTTTATCATAAGCTTCTCTTTTTCTACATTCTGAAGGGACACCATCTCTTGCCACTTTTTGTTTGAACTTTCTTAGAGCTTGGTCCAAATTACCTCTAACAGTTACTTTAGTTG
>CAVIRY010000140.1:2532-8672 GCA_963645255.1 bacterium | reverse complement strand
CTTTAGAGTTTTCTTTTTCATCAGTTACTTGGCTAGTTGTTTTTTCATTATTATTATTTTTCTTATCGATTTCTGTTTTTGTGGAGTCTTTTATAATTAATTTATCGTATGCAATATATCCTCCTAATCCAACTACTAAGATAGATAATATCACTATTGTTATGACTAAACCTTTATTATTTTTCATTTTATCTTCTTTCTTGTAATTAATATAGCATACTTTTCTATTTAACAAAGTTATTTGTTGCTAGTTTAAATTGTATTTACACTATTATATCTAATTATGCCATTTTATTAATCTACCATTGTTTTACTTTATAAAAAAAAAGTACCTACTAGGCACTTTTAAAATAATAGTCATAAAAATCATATTTGAAGACTCTATAGATACTACTTTTACAGTTTACTTTATATGATTTTTTTATACTTCCATCTGTATTTCTTTCGGAGAAAGTACAAGCTTGAGCTGAGTCTACTATAATACTTTTATTATAATTTTGCACACTACTCATATAGGCTGAAAATGGCACTTCAAACTTGTCTACAAGTTCAAATGTTTTTTTATTTTCATCAACTTTATACTTATAATAGTATGACTTGCCATCATCTTCTGGACTACTATATTTAAGTCCAATACTTGACCAGGAGAAATTAGGCACTGTTGTACTTATGCCAATATTGTTATTAAACATTGTTAAATAATATACGCCTGGTGTTGAAGTTGGAACGTAGCTTACTGTATGTTGTCCTCCAGCTACAGTAAAGTTTCCAATTTTGGTATATAAATATTCTTTAGAGTCATAGTTTTCATAAAAGCTTTCATCTCCAAGTATATACTCAACTTTTGGGTTGTCAAAAATATTACTTATTTTTATAATTGAAGAGGTTTCTCTTGAACTTAATATGACTGTATCATTAGATAGATAGTTTATGGTATTAATATGCATCCAGTCTACGCCCACTGACTCTACTTCTTTTGCTACTTCGTCTTTGTTGTAATATGCACTTTCTCTAATATCGGGTAGGACTTCTTCTAAATAAAATGTGTCTTCTACTTTTCCAGAGTCAAGATTAAGTTTTATAATTGCATCTTCACAAGATTCTTTTGTTGTATCACTTGCTAGAACTAGTATATTGTTTTTTTCTTCATCAAAAGTATAATCATGATGCAATTTGTATTTACCTAAGTTATATATTTTAGTTATTTGTCCTAAATTATTCATGCTTGCTATTTTTCTTTCGGAAATACTAAAATACATCTCACTATCTTTAAAAAGTAGATTTACGGCTCTATATCCAAGTATTGGAATTTCTCCTCTAATAATACCGTCGTTGTCTACTAGCCAGATATAGTCATCATCACTAGAATCACCTAAAATAGCATACAATCCATCTTCTAACTCATCATTATTGTCCTCTGTAATTTCTACTTTATTGTCTGTTGCTATTTTATAGTTTGTAAAATCTAGTGAATATTCTTTTGTAGTTTCTTCTCCTTCATCATTTGTAAAAGTTAAGTATAGGGTGTTTTTATTACCCATGATAAAACCAAGTAATTGATAACTTTGTATTTCATTATTGCATTCTACTAACTCTTTTTCAAATGTTTTGTAACCAGATACTTTTATTTTGTATGACGTAAGTGTTACAGTGTCATCTTTAAAATATACATTAATAGAATTGTTGTTGGTGCCATATGGATTATATATCATTAATGGGCTATCTATTGTGTAATTACTTTCTTTAAGTTTGGTATTAATCTTTTCTGTAACATTTTTTTGATAAAGCAAATTATATATTTTAATTGCTTTATTTTTATTAACTATATATACACCTTCTCCTATATCTGAATAGTTAATTTTCACATTTTCATCAATCCAAGTTTCGTCTTTTAAATTTTTACTCATATTTTTTTGATTTATTGTTTCAATAATTTTGCATGATAAATATATTGCTACTGCTAATAAAAGTAGTAAGATTATTTTTATTATAGTGTTCTTTTGCCTTTTATATGTCATAGTTTTCTCCTTTTTTGTTAATTTTATCAGTAAAGTATGGTTAAAATGTGTAAATAAAATGAAAAAATATGACTATTTATTACATATTTATGTTTCCTAATTAATATATGTTTTATTTATTTTCAATTTGCTTTGTTTCACTTAATAGTCTATCAAAGTCTGACACATAATTCTTATCCTGTATAACTTTATATTTTTCATATTCGTTTTCCGCTTTTTCGACTGCTTTTTTATGTGAGATTTTTCCTTTTCCTTCTAAAACTTCATAATGGAAAACTTTTAGAGCATTTTCTACTTCATTTTTCCAATCTTCCATATACATTGTTATACTTCTTTCGGCATTATTTTCAGCAATATCCAAAAATAAGTTTACTAAATTATTTAAATTTTTAATTTCTTGTTCATTTAAATAGTTATTGGCAATAAATACATCAGATTTTAAAATCTTCCCATCAGGTGAATTTTCCCAGGTAGTAAGACCCATATTTTCTTTTTTAAAATCCACTCTGTTATAAACTATTTCAGCAGCAGTGTTTCCAGTAATTGCATAATGAAATTTATTTTGAATAGTTTTATAAAAAGTTATTGCAGTATCATTATTTTTATCATAATCAATAGAACATTCAGCAAATATATCAGTAATTTTTTGGTAAAACATTCTCTCGCTTGTACGAATTAATTTAATTCTTTCAAGTAATCTTTTAAAATACTCTTGATCAGATCTTTTTGCTTTTAAAAATCTTTCATCATTTAATGAAAAACCTTGAACCATATAATCTTTAATTATTTTATTTGCCCAAGTCCTAAATTTAATTGCTTTTTAGAGTTAACTCTAAAACCTATTGAAATGATCATATCAAGATTATAATATTTTGTATTGTAAGTTTGCTTATCATCATTACCCATATGTGCAATTTTCATCTAACTCTACATCTTTATAAATATTGTTAATATGCCTTACAATTCCACTTCTATCAATATTAAAAAGTTTCGATATTGCTTCAACATTTAACCAAACATCTTCATTTTCTAATAGTACTTCTACTTTTGTATTGCCTTCTTCATCATTATAAAACAAAATATTTTTCTCATTTCCAATTAATTTATTATCCATGTTTTATCCTCCTTATCCTAATATTTTTTAGCTAATTTATATTAGAGAATTCGACCAAATTAAATCTTATTCATTTCATCTTCAAAATTTAATAACTTTTGTTATATTTATTATTATTTTGTTCTTTTATAAACAGAAAGAACGCTAACAAAAACTGTTAGCATTCATACTAGTAATTATTATTTTTTTCCAATTATTCCATAATATCTTCTGATTAATTTGATGCCTTTTTCAGTAGTGTTTTGTTTAACATATTTTTCAAATGTTTCCTTCTCTATTGGTTTTCTTTCATATTCATTAAATGATTCTTCTGAGAAGTCATCTAATATTGGAGCTTTAACTAGTAAAGCATATAAATCTTCTTTTGTTTTATAGTACTCTATTACATGAAGTGGAATTAATTCTACTTCTTTAAATCCAGCATCCATTATTGCTTCATAATCTATTAAGCTTATAGGCTTAACATCGTGATATGCTTGACCTCTTTTAAACATTCTTTTTAAAGACCAACAATCCAATTTATCAACACCTCTTATAACAAGTTGCCCACCTTTTTTTAATGTTTTATATATTTGCAGCGGATCAATTATAGTATGACGCGCTGTTACTAAATCAAAGTAATTATCTGGAGTATCCATTTTTAGATTGTCCATAACTCTAAATGAAATATTCTTTCTTCCACTTTGTAATAATTTTTTATTAGCTGTTTCTATCATTTCATCAGAGAAATCTGTTCCTAATATTTCAGCACAATTTGGAAATTTTTTAAGCACTTTTTCTCCTGCTGCTGTTCCCAAATCTAGAATTTTTGTATTTTCTTTTACACGGTTTTTTATTTCATCTTCATAAATCCAATTTGTAATTACTTCGCTAGTATAGTCTATATTTTCAAAAGACCAATTAGCTATTTCACTATAAAAATCATGTTCGTTTGTTTTCATTTTCTACCATCCTCTCTTAATATAAAATGTGATTGTATATAAAAAGAACCTCCTTTCATGAATACGACACAAAAAACAATCACAAAATTAATGTGTATATTTTTTGTCATTCATGAGGAGATTCTTAAGACTCTTCATTATTCCTTTAAACATTTGTTTATCTGGTAGTAAAACGCGAATGACTAATTGATTTACTACATTTAAATTATAACAAATTAATATTAATATGTCAAAAATCACTACAAAGTCACTACAAGCAAAAAGGATTTCGGCATTTAAAAATGTTGTCTGAGCCTTTTTACTTATTTTTTTAATTCTGTCCACATTATTTATACTATGTGGACAAGTCGTGAACAAATTGTCATCTGTGGACAAATTTATCATTTTTTCTATTTCTATCAATTCCTTATTTTATAAGGTTTTGCGAGGTTATTTGCCACAACAGTTCTTGTATTTCTTACCAGACCCACATGGGCAAGGATCATTACGACCTATTTTTTTTGACTTCTTTGGAGTTTTCTTTACTCCTTCATCACTTTCGTTAGTTATTTGTTTTTTTGATACTGTTTTTCTTTCAACATTGTGACGAACTTCTGCTTTTAATAAGAAGATACTTATATCTTTGTCTATCTTTTGAAGCATAGAATCAAATAAGTCAAACCCTTCCATAGTATAGGCTCTTAATGGATCTTCTTGAGCATAGCCTCTTAAGTGAATTCCTTCCCTTAAATGAGACATTGTATTAATATGTTCCATCCAATAGTTATCAACAACTTGTAATGTTATAACTTTTTCGAATTCATCAGTTATTTCTTCAGGTATCTCTTTAATTTTTTCTTCATATTCAGCTATTACTTGTTGTGCAATTTTATCAATTACCTCTTCTGTTGTAATTCCTGAGATACTACTTTTCTTAATGTCTTTTTTCAATAAATTTTCATTAGCAAAATCTACTATTTCATTTAAGTCATTATCTGTTAGCATTCCTTCTGGCGCTAAATGAGAATTTACTAAGTCTTCTACGTGATGTCTAAATGAACTTAATACCATTTCATGAATTGAATCACTGTCTAAAATAGTATTTCTTTTTTCATATATTATTTCTCTTTGATTATTCATTACATCATCATATTGTAATAATTGTTTACGAATATCAAAGTTATTTCCTTCAACTCTCTTTTGTGCTGTTCCAATTGACTTAGTAAATGTTTTACTTTGAATAGCTTGGTCACCTAGACCCATATTTTTCATCATTTCACCAATACGATCAGAACCAAAGCGCACCATTAGGTCATCCTTCATTGAAACAAAGAATTGAGTATAACCAGGATCTCCTTGACGTCCAGAACGACCTCTTAACTGATTATCAATACGGCGTGATTCATGTCTTTCTGTACCTACAACACATAATCCACCTAAATTCCTTATTTCGTCTGATAGTTTGATATCTGTACCACGCCCAGCCATGTTAGTTGCGATAGTAACAGATTTACCTAGACCAATTTTTGAAATTATTTCAGCTTCACGAGCATGGTTTTTAGCATTCAATACTTCGTGAGGAATTTTTGCTTGTTTTAATAAACTACTTATTAATTCACTGGTTTCAATTGCTATTGTACCAATTAAAACTGGTTGTCCTTTTTCATAACGCTCTTTTACAAAGTTTATAATTGCTTTATATTTTGCTTCTTTAGTGGCATAAACTAAGTCCGGAGCATCAATACGTGCAATAGGCCTATTGGTAGGAATTTCAATAACATACATGTTATATATATTTCTAAACTCTTCTTCTTCTGTTTTAGCAGTACCTGTCATACCTGATAACTTTTTATACATTCTGAATAAATTCTGGAATGTGATGGTTGCTAGAGTCTTAGTTTCTTGATTTATTGTTACACCTTCTTTAGCTTCTATTGCTTGGTGTAATCCATCAGAATATGCTCTTCCTTTCATTAAACGTCCAGTAAATTGATCAACTATTACAACTTCATCATCTTGAACTACATAATCAACATCATTTTTCATAGAATAGTTAGCACGTAATGCTTGATTTATATAGTGTAGAAG
>CAVIRY010000140.1:0-2522 GCA_963645255.1 bacterium | reverse complement strand
AAATGTCTTTTCAGCTTTTTCCGAACCGGCATCTGTTAGATTAACACTTTTTGTTTTTTCATCATAGATATAGTCTTTTTCATCTTTTAAACTTTTAGCGAAGCGATCTGCATCAATATATAAATTAGCACTTTTCATTTCACCACCGGAAATTATTAATGGAGTTCTAGCTTCATCTATTAAAACTGAGTCAACTTCATCGATTATGGCAAAGTTTAGTTTTCTTTGTACTCTATCTTCTTTATGAACCACCATGTTATCTCTTAAGTAATCAAACCCAATTTCATTATTTGTTGAATATAGGATATCACAGTTATATGCTTCTTGTTTTTCTTTAGGAGATAAGTCTCTTGTATTAACGCCGACGGTTAATCCTAAAAATTCATGTATTTTACCCATCCAATCAGCATCACGTGTTGCTAGATATTCATTTACGGTTATGATATGAACGCCTTCCCCAGATAAGGCATTTAAATAAGCCGGTAATACACTGGTTAAAGTTTTTCCTTCACCTGTTTTCATTTCAGCTATATTTCCATAATGTATGGCAAGACCACCTAAAATTTGTACGTAGAAATGTTTTTCACCTAATACACGGAATGCTGCTTCACGTGCAGTTGCAAATGCTTCTACTAAAATATCATCTAAAGTTTCGCCTTCGTGCAAACGAGTTTTAAATTCTTCTGTTTTATTTTGTAATTCAGTATCTGTTAATTTTGAATATTCTTCATCTAATTCCATTACTTTATCTGCTAAAGCAGTGAATTTTTTCATTTCTTTATATTCGTGATCGAATAATTTCCTTAAAAGGTTCATTCTATCAACTCCTTCAAGTTAATATTTTACCAAAAAAAAAGGAAGATTTAAAGTGATATACTTATTTTCTTTCTTTTTTAAGACTTTTTTTATTATAGTGTATTATTATATCTGTATAACATTGTAACAATTTCTTCTCTTGTACAACTCAAGTCTGGAGAAAATGTCTTTTTACTTGTTCCATTTGTAATATTATTTTGATATGCCCAATTAATTGCTGTTGAAAATATTGTATTTTCACTTACATCAGTAAATGGTATTGTTCCTTCAGAAATAGGACTGCCAGCATATCGCCATAGCATTGTAACAAACTGTTCTCTAGTTATATATTCATCTGGTGAAAATGTTTTACTGGTAGTACCTTTTGTTATACCTTTTGCTTGTGCCCATTTTACAGCACCTGCGTAAGTTGCATTTTTTGACACGTCACTAAATCCAGTTTCAATATTGCTTTCTTCACGAATTCCTGTTACGACATCTCCTGGTCTATTAGCATATCGCCATAACATAGTTATTGCATCTGCTCTTGTTGATGGTTGTCCAATGCCAAACATATTGTTACCAATACCATAAGTTATACTGTTAAGATATGCCCATTTTATTTCATTATAGAAAGTTGATGTTTTAGAAACATCTTTAAAAATATTATCCGTTTGAAAGTTGGACACTTTTGTTCTTCTTGACTGATCAGTAAAATAAATATCTAATTGTGTATAGCCAACCGGAGTACCGTCGGCTGTTGTATTATCTATTGTACTAGAGCAACTTATTATTGAAACATCATTACCTCTATTAGCTCCAAAATTGTATAGGTTACCTGTTGCGGTTGAATTTTTAATTACAAATTCTTTAGCTTTTGTGGCTTTGTAATAGTTTGTGAAATAACCTTGATGTTCAAAAAAGAAACCGTATCTTTTGTTACCTATGGCTTTACAGTTTTCAATAATTACATATTCATCTTCAGAATAACCAGTACCTATACCAAATCCTGCACCGCCTCCAGAGTCAATTGGTGCTATTTTTCCACAATTTTCTGCAGTACTATTACTTATTTTACCATTAATAATATTATCCATTCCAAATCCAGTTCCATCCGTATTTCTAACAACCATGTTGTCCCAGAAACAATTTTTACATAGATTAATCATAAATCCTTTTCCAGCACTAGTATAATGTTTTGCTCTTACGTCAATACCGTCTATAACAAAATTTGAAAAACTAACATTTTCTAGGTACTTTGCTTCTTTTTTTCCTGAGTCCACTACATTATTGTAATAAAACATATCCATACCAGATTCAATGGTGTTCTCTGGTGCATATGGTTTGAAGATAGTTGCATTTTCTCCTGAGGTACCGGTTCCGACAATTGTTGTATTGTTTGTAAGTTTTATAACATAGTCTTCATTTGGCGCTGTTCCACCTTTTGAAAAATAATATGTTCCAGATGAAATCATAATAATTTCATTGGATTTAGAATTATTAACTAAAGACTGTAATGTTTTGGTATTATAGTCCATTGCTTTTAATTCTTTATCTGTTACTACTCCATCACTTAAGAAGTTACCTTCTACTAAGTATTTTTTATTAGAATCCGCATTGGTGCTATTTCCGTTACCTGTGTTATTGTTTGAAGTTTCAGTACCAGTTGATTCACTAGTGTTACCAGATTCATTTTGGCTAGTATTTCCTTGTTCATTCTCTGATGA
>CAVIRY010000139.1:1639-10938 GCA_963645255.1 bacterium | reverse complement strand
CTTTATAGTAGATTAGAGAATATAAATAACGTAGATGTTTTATTTAAAGACTTTTTAACTTCTAATTTATGTGGTGATGTTTCAAAATATGATTATGAAAATTTGTATTTTATTAGTAATGTTCCTTATTATATAACAACGCCAATTATTTTGAAACTTATAGATAGCAAATTGAAATTTAAAAGAATAGTTATGATGGTTCAAAAAGAAGTTGGTGATAGATTTACAACTGGTCCTGGTAATAAGTCATATGGTTCAATATCTGTCTTATTACAGTATTATTTTGATGCTCGTAAAGAGTTTTTGGTTTCTAGGAATGAATTTGTTCCAGTACCTAATGTAGATAGCGTTATTATTTCTTTTAAGGAAAAAGAAAATAAGGATGAACTTTTAGATAATCAATTTTTCGAAAAATTAGTTAGAGATAGTTTTAAGCAGAAAAGAAAGACTATTAAGAATAATTTAGTAGGTTATAATTTAGAAAAAATTAGTATAGTTTTACAGAAATATGGTTATGATTTGTCCGTAAGAGCTGAGGCTTTATCTGTTAAGGTATTTGTTGATATAGCTAATGAGTTATGTATTAAATAGTTATTTGCCCGAAAAATATGGGTTTTTTTTTGACTTTTTTCATATATATTAATGAAAGGAGTAATTCTATGAATAATACGTATGTAGTTCAGAAGGGTGATACATTGTATGGAATATCTAGACAGTTTAATACTAGTGTACAGAAATTAAGAGAATTGAATAATTTACCTGATGATAATATTGTTCCTTTACAAGTGCTTATTATTTCTAGAGGAGATGAAAATAATCCATCCGAATGTGTTATTTATACTGTTGTTAAAGGGGATAATCTATATTCAATAGCAAAAAAATATGATACTACAGTAGATGCTATTAAAAGATATAATAATTTAACTAGCAATAATCTTTCTATTGGACAAAAAATTAGAATACCTTGTTATATGGATAAGAGTGATAATATGACAATGCCTGACTATGTAAATTATACTGTTCAATCTGGTGATACATTTTTTATGGGGAATAATGAGTAGAAACTTTAAAAATAATAATGAATTTTAAGACATTTTAAGACATTTTGAGGAAAAATGTCTTTTTACATGATATAATATTAAATGGAATTAAAACTATATCAGGAGGTGTAATAATGCAGCTATTGAATAAAGACGAATTATATGATGTATTAAATAATCCAACAAGAGGAAATTTTAGATCATTATTACAAAATCATCTTGGGGAAGAGGATTGTTTAGATTTTAAAAGGAGTGACCGATAAAGAAAAAGTAGCTAGACACATACTTGCTATGGCTAATTCTGGTGGTGGATGTATAATTTTGGGGGTTTCACAAAACGAAGATGGTTCTTCTAAAATAAGTGGATTAGAAAATTTTAAAGATACTGCTGATTTAAGAAAGGAAATAAAGGGTTATTTACCATCTTCTTTGAAATACCATGTAAAAGATTTTTCTTATGAAAATTCTGAATGTGAAGCCATGATTGGTAAAAAGTTTCAAATATTAATTGTTGAAGATACACCATTTGATTTACCATTCGTTTGTTGTAAGGATGGAGAAAAAATCAAAGATGGAGATATTTATATAAGAGAAGGAACAGAAAGTGAAAAAGCAAATAATTATGAAATAGATCAATTAATAAAAAGAAAAATAAAATAAATGAAAATTCTTAGAAATAGAGACTTACCTTTAGATAAACAATTAGAACAATTAAAAATATTGTATTCCGAGTTGACTTATACTACTTGTAATAGTGAATTATTTTCTGGAATTGCAAAAAATGTTATCTAGTTATTTAGGATTATCTACTACACATAAAAAAGATTGTTATCCAAAAGAAGATTATGACGCTTTCATTGTTAGAATGTTAGATAAGAAAAAGAAAAGAATAGAAGAAGAACTAGATGTATAGGATGGTGTAAAAATGATTAAGGGAAAACCATTTGTAAAATGGGCTGGTGGAAAAAGACAAATAATAGATAAGTTAAAGCAATATGCTCCAGATGAGTTTAACACTTATTATGAACCATTTATAGGTGGTGGAGCACTACTTTTTGAACTTTCACCTAAAAAAGCAGTTATTAATGATTATAATAAAGAACTTATGAATGTATACGAATGTATTAAAGATAGTAAAAAATTTGATTTAATGTGTAAAGAATTAAATCATCATGAAACTGAACATTCAGAAGAATATTATTATGAAATTAGAAATTTAGATAGAGATAAAAAGAAATTTAATAAATTAGCAGATTATAAAAGAGCTGCTCGTACTATTTACTTAAATAAGGCCTGTTTTAATGGTTTATATAGGGTTAATAGTAAAAACGAGTTTAATGTACCATTTGGTAAGAAAACTAAGGTAAATACTTATGAAGGGCAAAATTTGGGTATTATATGTGGATATTTAAATTATAATGATATTAAGTTATTATCAGTTGATTTTGAAGAAGCAGTAAAAGATGCTAAAAAAGGAGATTTTATTTACTTTGATCCACCTTATGATTCTGATACTTCAACATTTAATAGTTATACTGAAGATGGTTTTGGAAAAGAAGAGCAAAAAAGACTTGCTAGAGTATTTAAAGAGTTATCAGATAAAGGATGCTTTGTAATGCTTTCTAATCATAATACTACTTTAGTAAATGAATTATATAAAGATTTCAATATTTATGTAATTGAAGCAAAAAGAAATATTAATTCTAATGGAAAGAAAAGAGGTAAAGTAGAAGAAGTTATTATTACAAATTTTGAAAATAAAAAAGGATTTGAAGAGTAAATATGTATAATATATATGAGGAGGTAAGTTTGTATGGGTAAGAAGTATTATTATGAAGATGAAAATTTTAAGCTCGTGCAAGGTGATTCATTGAAAGTGCTTAAAAAGTTAGAACCTAAAAGTATTGATATGATATTTGCAGATCCTCCTTATTTTTTATCCAGTGATGGAATATCCTGCAGTGGTGGGAAAATGGTATCAGTAAATAAGGGGGAATGGGATAAGTCTATTGGTATAGAAGAAAAACATAAATTTAATAGAAAATGGATTAAATTATGTTATGAAGTGTTAAAAGATGATGGTACTATTTGGATTAGTGGAACAATGCATAATATTTACTCAATAGGTATGGCATTGGAACAAGAGGGTTTCAAAATAATAAATAATATAACTTGGAAAAAATTAAATCCTCCACCAAATATTAGTTGTAGAGCATTTGTTCATTCCACTGAAACAATTCTTTGGGCAAAAAAAGATATAAAAAAATCAAAACACAAATTTAATTACGCTTTAATGAGAAAATTAAATGATGGTAAACAAATGAAAGATGTTTGGGAAACATCTCTTACTAAGCCTAGTGAGAAAAGATGTGGCAAACATCCTACTCAAAAACCAATTGAAATATTAGAAAAAATTATATTAGCATCTACCGATGAAGGCGATTTAATATTAGATCCATTTAATGGCAGTGGTACAACTGGAATAGTTGCTAATAGATTAAATAGAAAGTATATAGGTATTGAAAAAGAAAAAGAATTTTTAGTTTTAACTATAAGAAGAAAGGAAAGCTATAATGATGACTAGAAATTTTAATGAATGGTTAAGCAAATTTAAAACAAGTATATCAGATTATACTTATTATGTTGATTTTGAAAAGATATACAAAAATGTTGATAAAGTAAAGGTTGAACTTAATATTTTAAATTCATTGATTGGTAGTAAAAATATAGAAGAAGAATTTCAAAATATATTAGTTAAATATCCTGAAACTTTAGAATGTATTCCGTTATTACTTGCAGTTCGTTCACGAGAAATATTTGTTAAAGATGAAATAAATGAATATTTATTTAAGTTTGATAAAATGGTCTATTCTATGAAAGATTATATTAAATTCATGAAAGAAAGTGGCCTATTTGATTTATTACAATATCATATTATAAATAATTTATATGATTATGTTTTAGGTATAGAGGTTGGCCTTGATTCAAATGGTAGAAAAAATCGTGGTGGACATCTAATGGAAAACTTAGTTGAATCATATATAATTAAGGCTGGCTACAAAAAAGATGTTAATTATTTTAAAGAAATGTATTTAAAAGATATAGAAAAGAAATGGAATTTAGACTTAAGTGAAATGTCTGGACATAATATATCAACAAAAAGATTTGATTTTGTTATTAAAACTGATAAACAAGTATATGTAATAGAAACTAATTTTTATTCTAGCGGTGGTTCAAAGTTAAATGAAACTGCTAGAAGTTATAAGATGTTAGCACAAGAATCTAAAAAAGTTGAGAATGTTACATTCATATGGTTTACGGATGGAACTGGTTGGAATAGTGCTAGAAAGAATTTAGAAGAAACATTTAATGAATTAGAAACTATGTATAATATTGATGATTTAGAGAATGGTATTTTAGAAAAATTATAAAAAATTAATCATCCTATAATTTTTAATGAAAATTAGAATTTAGGATGATTTTTTTGCTTCTTAAAGGTTGAAATAATAATATAGAATATTTCTTTCAACCTTTATATCAACCTACGAAGTAGGATGAATTTTGCGAGTGCTAAATCAGAATTGTGATATGCGATTCCTTATAAAATAAGGATTAAATCGGGTATGATACACAACCTTCTTATCCTGTTATTTCATAATTTAGTGAACTATGAAATGATTTAGGATGATAGACAAATTTTTCTATAATTTATGACTTGACTCCTTTAATTATTGGAGTTACTATGCATCATGAAAAGGAGATGATGTTTATGAATATAATGGAGGTTTATGATAGTAGATAATATTGTTAGGTATGTTTTAAACATATCAAATAATATTACTAAAATAATGCTTATTACCATAGAATTTATTGGAGGTATCAAATTCTATGGTTAAATACAAAGTTAATTTAAAATTTAAAGAGAATGGGAAGTCTTTAAATGAAATAATAACTGAAGTATTAAAAATTGAAATAAAAAAGAAATTTATGCTGACTTGCAATAATTTTAAAGTAGAGCTACCATGTAATCATACTCATTATTCCCAAAATGGAAGGAGTTATAATTGATGGTAGGGAATAATAGTTTTAAAGTAGGAATATATATAAGATTATCAAGAGATGATGGAAATATAGAATCTGATAGTATTGTTAGTCAAAGAAGTTTAATTAATCAATATGTAAAAGAAAACAATTATAATTTAATAGAAGAATATGTAGATGATGGTTTTTCTGGAACTAATTTTGATAGACCTGCATTTATTAGAATGATGAATGATATTAAAATTGGTAAAATTAATATGATTATTACCAAAGATATGTCTAGACTTGGAAGAGATTATATAGGTACTGGAGAATTAATAGAAAAATACTTTCCAAATAATAATGTTAGATATATTGCAATTAATGATGGTATAGATACTTTTATAGATAATACTAATAATGATATAGCACCATTTAAAGCAATTATGAATGATATGTATGCTAAAGATATTTCTAAAAAAATTAAAAGCAGTTTGCATTCAAGAATGAAGGATGGTTTATATGTATCTGGAAGATGTCCATTTGGATATCAAAAAGATCCAACTAATAAAAATCATTTAGTAATAAATGAAGAACAAGCAGGTGTCGTTAAAATGATTTTTAATTTAGCACTTAAAGGAAATACATATCATTATATAGCACAATATCTTACTGATAAAAAAATCAAAACACCGGCATCTTATTATAACTATGTATGGAATACTAAATGTATAAATACAAATTGTATTTCACAAGAGCATTGGGTATGGGCTGATACAACTATTAAAGCAATTTTAACTAATAGAATTTATGCGGGAGATGCAGTACAAGGTAAAACTAAAAAGATTAATTATAAACTTAAAAAGACAGTAAAAAATAATCCTAATGATTATATTGTAGTTGAAAATACACACGAGGCAATAATTGATAGAGAAACTTTTAATTATGTGCAAACTCTACTACCTAAAAATGTTAAAAGACCAGAGAAAAAAAGATTTTATTTATTAGATGGTCTCTTATATTGTGGAGATTGTAAACATCGTATAACTGTTAGATATCAAAATAAAACTGGTAGAAGTTACACAACTTGTGATTATTATAGAACATATTCAAAATATCATGTTTGTACAACTCATACAAATAATTATGAAGTATTAGAGAGTGTAATTTTAGAAAATATTAAAGAAGTTTGTAAAAAATATTTAAATAAAAATAAAATCAAAAACTCTTTAGGTAATTTAGAGTTTGAAGATAATACTTTGAAGATAAAAAAACAAATTGAAAGTTTAGAAATTACTAATAATAAATTAATAACAAATTTAGATAAAACTTATATGGATATGTTAAAAGGTATTATTGATGAAGAACAATATATTAGAGTTAGTGAAAGTATAAAAAAAGAGATAAAAAATAATAAATTAAATATTGATAATCTTAAAAACAAACAAATAAATTTAAATAGAATGGATAATAAAATATTAGAAAAATATATTAATGCATTTTTAAGTATAGACAATCCAACTAGAGAATTAATAATTAATTTAGTTGAAAAAATCTATATCTATCAAGATAAAACGGTAGATATTATATTTACATTTAAAAATGTTACATAAAAATTGTATCAGGTGATAGTTTATATACTATTGCAAATAAATTTGGAACTACAGTAGAAAAAATAAAAAAAGATAATAATTTAAAGACTGATGTATTATCAATAGGCCAAGTTTTAATAGTAGATGATAATAAAGGTGTCTCTTCGGTTGAGGAGTGTTATGGTGAAGACTTTGTTGTTTCAGGGGACTATATTACTTATATTGTTAAGTCAGGAGATAGTCTTTATTCAATAGCTAGAAAATATAATACTAGTGTTTCAGAAATAAAAACACTTAATAATCTTAGTACTAATAATTTATCAATAGGTCAGGTTTTAAAAATTCCAAGTATTGGTGATACTTATTATACAGTTCAATCCGGAGATAGTCTTTATTCAATAGCAAAAAAATATGATACTACAGTAGATGCTATTAAAAGAAAAAATAATTTGACTAGTAATTTACTTTCTCTTGGTCAAAAACTAATAATATAAAAGAAAGGTATGTTTTATATGAATGATACTTTGTATGATAGTAAAAATTATCCAGGTTTTGCTAATCAAAATACTGGTTCTGGACTTTTAAAAGTTCAAGTATTTAGTGCTAATCAGGCTTTTCCTTTGAAAGATGTTGCTATTACTATTTATAAAGATATTGATGGTAAACGAGTTGTTTTTTATGAGGGTGTTACAGATTCTTCTGGTATTATTGATAATATTAGTTTGCCGACAATAGAAATGAAAAATGATGTAGAGTCTTCTGATGATATTGTATTTACTACTTATAATATTACAGCTAAAAATATAAGTACTGATGAAACTAAAGATTATGTTATATATATATATGATGATGTAAAGATTATTCAGCCAATACAATTTTCATTAACGGGTAATTCATATTCAGGCTTTGGTGAGTAGTTATGAATGGTGTTATTAATTATCCTACTATTCCAACTGAGATAGTAGTACATTTGGGATCTCCTGATGAGGCTGCTGAGGATTTAAGTTTGCCTTTTGTTGATTATATAAAAAATGTTGCTTCTAATGAAATTTATCCTACTTGGCCTGATAGTGCAATAGAGGCGAATATACTTGCTCAAATATCCTTTGCGTTAAATCGCATTTATAATGAATGGTATCCTAGTAAGGGTTATACATTTGATATTACGTCATTACCTGCATATGACCAGGCATTTATTAAGAATAGGCAGGTATTTGATACTATTTCTAAAAAAGTAGATCAAATATTTAATAATTATATTTATCGTACTGGACAGATACAACCTTTAAATGCTGTTTATTGTGATGGAAAGGTTACTACTTGTAACGGGTTGTCACAATGGGGAAGTGTTTCTTTGGCTAGACAAAATAAAACTCCTTTAGAAATATTGAAGTATTATTATGGTAATGATGTTAATATAAAAGAAGATGCTCCGACTGGGGAAGTATTTGGTGCTTATCCTGGTTATCCTATTGAACTTGGTAACGCTGGTGATAAAGTTAGAATTATACAGAGAGAATTAAATAGAATATCTAATAATTATCCGGCTATTCCTAAAATACCTAAAGTTAATGGAGTATTTGGTATTTATACGCAGAATAGTGTAAAAAAATTCCAAGAAATATTTAATTTAAACCCTACAGGTATTGTTGATTATTCTACTTGGTATAAAATAAAGTATATTTATAATGCTGTTAAAAGAGTAAATGATATTTATTCTGAGGGAATAGAAGAAGAAGAGGCAGTTTATGATTATGGTAATGAGCTTAAGTATTCAGATGTTGGTTTAGGTGTACAAGTTTTGCATTATGTTTTATTAACTATTGCTTTTTTTGATCCTGAATTGCCAAGTTTAAGAGTTGATAATGTTTTTAATGATAATACTAAGGCAATGGTAATAAATTTTCAGAAAAAATATGGTTTATCAGCTACGGGTATAGTTGATGCTGATACTTGGAATAAATTAGTAGAGGTTTATAAGAATACAATACATAATATTCCAGAAGAGTATGCACAATATGAGGATGAATTGTTTCAGGGTAGGTTGTTAGCTCTTGGTATGTCTGGTGATGATGTTAAAATTATTCAAAGATTTTTATTAAAAATATGTCGGCAGACAGGTAATATTCCTGGAGTTAGAGTATCTGGAATATTTGATGATTTAATGGAAAGGTCAGTAATGAAAATGCAGTCAATATTTAATCAAGATATAACGGGAGTTATAGATCCGGTTACTTGGTATAATATTGTAGAATATTCAAAACAGAAAGAGTAATATTACTGCTCTTTTTTTTATATACTTAATTGGGAGGGATATTTTGAACTTTAAAATAGGTGATGAGGTAACTAGAATATCATATGAGCACGATATTTTATTTAAAATTGTTGGTTTTGAAGGAGATGTTGTATTTTTAAAAGGTGTTGATTTAAGACTGGTTGCTGATTCTTATGTTGATGACTTGGTTAAAGTTTTAGAACATAAAGGAAATGATGATAAAAGTATTATAGAAATGAATGTGAGAGATTTGGATATTGATAGAAGTCAGTATTTTTATTTACCTGGTAAAATACTTCATATGGATGGTGACAAAGATTATTTAGAAAGATGCATGAAGTTTTATGAAGATATGAATGTTAAAGCTAATGG
>CAVIRY010000139.1:0-1629 GCA_963645255.1 bacterium | reverse complement strand
TAGAAATGCCTAATAAAATTTTAGCTTTACTTGAAGAATTTCAACCGGATATTGTTGTAGTTACAGGACATGATGCATACTATTCTAAAAAAGAAGATATGCAAGATAATAATAATTATCAAAATACTATTAATTTTATAGATGCTGTTAGGGCAGCTAGAAAATATGAAAAAAGTCATGATAAATTAATTATAATTGCTGGTGCTTGTCAGTCTAATTATGAAGAACTAATAAAGGCTGGTGCTAATTTTGCTTCTAGTCCGAAAAGAATTAATATTCATGCACTTGATCCAGCTATTATTGCTTCATCTTTGGCATTGTCGGATAGAAATAAAAGTATTGATTTGATCCATTTAATAGAAAAAACAAAGTATGGTAAAGATGGCATAGGTGGTATTATAACTAATGGTACTATGTATGTAGGGTATCCAAGATGACACTTGATAAAATAAAGGAATATGTGGCTAGTAATAAAGGTATTGTTCATTCATTTAGATTTAAGGGTACTAGGAATCAAGTTGATGAGTTTCAAGGTATTATAACTGATTTATATCCAGCTATTTTTATTATTACTTTAGATAATAGTAAAATTAAGGCATTTAGTTATAGTGATTTACTTGTTGATAGTTTAGAAATAATTGATTAGTAAGAATGGTTTTACTACAATAGATAATTATAAGTATTTTTTAGATAAAAATTTGAAATTATTAAATATAGGGACTCTTTTGATACTATTTTTTACAATGTTATTGTTTGTTGTTCTTTTTATTGATTTTACTATATTTACTCGCTATAAAATGCTTGATTTTTATAGTTTTATATTATAAAATAATTATATAAAGTGATTATACTTTATGAGGGAGGAAAATTCACATGAAAATTACATCTGTAAATGTACGTAAAATTGAAAAAGAAGGATCTCGTATGAAGGGTATTGCTTCTGTATTATTAGATGATAGTTTTGCAGTACATGATATTCGTATTATTGAAGGAGACAACGGACTATTTATAGCAATGCCTAGTCGTAAGACAGCTGCTGGTGGTTATCGTGATATAGCTCATCCTATAAATCCAGAAGTTCGTGCTATGTTTGAAGAAGCTATTTTAGAAGCTTATAAAAATGCTGAAGATGAGAAAGAGGAGGAAGATGCTTAAGGCATCTTTTTTTTGGTCTATTATTTTCTTTTTGTCATATACTTTACTAGGAGGAACTTTATGGATAAACAAGAAAATAGTATTAACAGTTATAATCATGGTATTAATTTGTTTGAGAGAAAGAGTTTGATAATTACAGGAGTAAAAAAAATTGAAAATTTTGATAGTGAACAATTTTTATTAGAGACAATTATGGGTTTTATGGTTATTAAGGGTAGTGAATTAGAGTTGGTTAAACTTGATACTTTGCAGGGAAATGTTTCAATAAAAGGGAATGTTTCTGGTATTAATTATGTAGAAGAAAATAATAAGAAAAATAAAGAAGAAAGTATTTTTAATAGGTTATTTAAGTAGTGAATTTAAAACTACAAATATATAGTTTTGTATTTTCATTTTTATTTGGAATTATTCTTAGTGTTTTTACTAATTTAAATTATGGATTATTATTCAATAAAAATAAGGAAATTAAAATAC
>CAVIRY010000138.1:0-3645 GCA_963645255.1 bacterium | reverse complement strand
TTTATAACTCCTTTTATTAAACTAATTTTTTATACTCAGATTGCTCTTTAAAATTTCTTATTATATCTCTTAGTTGGGAATCGTTAGCAGAAACTTTTTTAACTTTTGCATCTTTTGAGATACTTCTTCTTTTTTCTAGAAGTTTTTCAAATTTTATTTTATCTTCTTGTTTCATAATAATCCCCTCCTTTCTTATTAAAAATATATGCAAATATACACTTTTAATAAATTATGATTTGTTTAACATTATGAGCATCTAAATAAAGTATCTCTTCTTTAGCACGCTATTATAACAAAATATAGTAAATTTGTCAAAAAATATTCTAATTTAAGTTGCATTTCCTAACTATATTTTGATTACACATTAGAGTACAAAGCATCAATAAGATGTTTATTCTACCCTATTCTTACTTTCATTTTATCATAAGCTGATAAAAATGCAAATATTTTTTACCGGCAAACGATTCTTTTACGTCCATTAAATAGTATGTTTATTTAAAATGTTTTAATGCTCTTTCTCACACATTATCACATAAAAAAAGAAGTACCGCAAATTACCAATTTAGTAATTTCAGTACTTTTTTCTTTTTAATTTTCTAATTTCTTATATGCAATTTTTCTTATTATGATAATTTACTATTGTGCTTTAATTAGTTTGCCTTGTTTTAATAAATTTAGCATTAATGTATTTTGTTCTGGTGTTCCTCTATAGTTTGAAATACCATTTACTGCAGCTAACTTGCTTCTGTATGAATAAGAACTATTTATTCCTATACTTTTTAAAGCGTCCACAATTGAACTACCATTGTAATTAGCTTTTAAGTAGCTTGTATTACTCGAATTAGTGTTAGAACTGGTATTTGTATTACCTGAGTCATTTACCTTTATTTTGCCCTGTTTTAATAGTTTTAAAAGCGTTGCATTTTGTTCTGGTGTTCCCTTATAGTCAGTAATGCTATTTATATTAGCTAACTTTGTTCTATTAGAGAAAGAACTATCCACTCCTATACTTTTTAAAGCATCCACAATTGAGTTTCCGTTATAATTGGCATATAAAAAGCCAATATTATTATTGGCTGATGGCGTTACTATTGGTTTAGATATTTCGTTAAGTTTTTCTTTAATCATATTAATAAATCTATCCCAACCCATATCAAGAGTTCTATGTGGACAATATTTACCTGAGTAGTCTTGATGTTTAGTTATTTTCTCAATTCCCCAACCATAGCGTTTAAGAATATCTACAATCAATTCAACTGCATTTTGCTCGGCTTTGATAAATCTTTCTCCACCTGATTTAGAGTAGCATATTTCTATTGCTATTCCTTCTCTATTTCCTTTTCCGTTGCCGCCATCTCCGGCATGCCAACCATTTCTATTTTCTGGAAGTCCTTGTACCGCTTCAATATCATCTACTGCGTAGTGAAAAGAAGTTTGACGTCCTCCTTCTGCTTGCGACTTATTCATATATCTTATTTCTTGGTCTGCTGAGGCGTCATTTGCTGTATTATGTACTACTATTCTTGTTGGTTTCATTGAATAAGGACTTTTCCAGTTATATAAACTAGAACTCATTAAATTTTGTCTTACTTTTACCATTTTTTCATCTCCCTTTAAAAGAAAAAGCCCACCATAAGTGAGCTATTTTTTGTTTATTAAATTTTTAAATGTTTCGTAAAAACCAGTACTTGCTAAACCACTAAATAAACCAGTTAATATAATGTTTAATGATATACTATCTAAATGACTTACTATTGCTAAAATCATTCCTAACAAGCCTACGATTAATGGTATATACTTGTTTATTTTTTCGCTTGTAATTGCATTTTTAATTATATAACCTACACATAAACAAATGCCAACAATTACAATATCAAAGTACTCTGCTAATCCTGATATATCCATTTTCACACCTCCTATTCATTTTAATCTTTACATTCCATAAATAAAAGCAAGTATTCCCAAAACCACCGCACCTAGCACAAGCCTTGCTAACCATTTACTATTATCTTCTAATTTATCTATTCTTTCTTCATTTGTTCTTGAAGTATTTAAAGCGATATCAACTTTTTCAGATAGTCCCTTATAGTCCTGTAAGTCTATTTTGGTTTCTAGCCGCATTAAACGATCAAGTACTTCTCTTTGAAATTTGTTATCTTCCATATTTATTTCTTTCCTTCCTAATAAATTTATTAAGCTGATTTATAGCCTACAATTTTTATTGGAACAGCCCAACTGTTATCAGTCAAAATTACACTAGGATTGTATGCAGCAACACCTTTATTATCTTCAAATGTAAAGCTTGTATCACTGTTCCTTGTAACAGGTCGGCTTCCGTAGTGCATATTGTTACTTGCAAATATAGTAGTTGCTAAATTAAAACTATAACCTTTGGGCACTTTTACGCTTTGAACTTGTTGAAACCCAGACACAGTATAATTATAATAAAAACATTCTAAATAATCATAATCATCACTACTCAACGTTATATTTTGTGAGGTAAATGATAAAGTTGGATTTGGATTTGGATTTGTCCATAAGATTGTTTCTTTAATAAATTTATTAACATAATTACAGCTATAAGCACTGTCACTATCATTGCTATAATTATTTTTAATTTTTTCATCAAAACATTTTTTTATTAATTTGTAATTTATTGTCATAATATTCTTATTAGAATATTCAACTTATGCAGTACGTACAAAAATATAACATGTGAAGTATGGCTGTAAGTTGTTATGTGGTTGATCGCCACCTTTAGGTTTTATCATATCATAAGCATAAGCAAATTTTTTTGAATTTTGATTGCTCCAAACAACAGCAGAGACATTTTCATTCCCATAATTTGCTAAAGATAACTCGTGTTGATGACTAGGCATTTCATCAATTGTTAGTGTATGTTCCTTTTCTCCGCCTGTTTTTTCTGAAGAAGAAAAATCAGTGTCGTTTTCATCTACACCGACTAATGTGCAACCTTTCGCAATTCTCTCCCAAACTCCGCCAAAAATTTCACTTGGATTCTTAGATTTAATACTTAAGTAAATACTGCCAACAGGATATAATAAATCAACATTTATCATAATGCTGATATTTAATATCTATTTATGCTACTCTTCTCCAAAAAGCCATTACGATATATGGTGGAACGTTATTGTGTGGTTGATTACACTTACCATCAGAAGATGTATTATGACTATCGTCATTTGTAGTCGTTACATATGCCGAACCAGAAAAGTTAGCCCATGCAGCAACAGCCCAACTACTATTATTTGTGCCTCCACCTACAACCCCACCAGGTAATTCTCCATAAGTTAATTTGTGAGTTTTCTCTCCACCAATCTTCCCGATTGTGTTAAAGTCTGTGTCATTGATATCTAAACCAACCGGAAATTTACCTTGTGAAACCATCTCCCATGTATATCCTAAAAAATCCGAATGATCTAAATCATCAAAAAAGACCTCTACTTTGTTTATTGGAAAGGCCTCCTGCAATAATTTTGGATTAAGCATAAATATCACCGAGATGATCAGATATTAAATATCCGTCACCTCTTTTCCTGTTATTGTTGAAGGTTCTAAATATAAACCTCCTGTCTGTCTGTCTGTCTGTCTGTCTGTCTGTCTGTCTGTCTGTCTGTCTGTCTG
>CAVIRY010000137.1:0-2526 GCA_963645255.1 bacterium | reverse complement strand
AATTAGCATAGGATAAAAGAATAGCGGGTGATTTCTAGTGATAGTTCGATTAATCAAAAAAACTAAAATATACAACTTTACACTACCAACCAAAGTAGCAGGAAACTACTGGATAACCGATAATGATTACCTAGGAAATACTAGAAATCTAATTAATGTAGAAGAGTTTGAAGGTCATTGGAAAATTAAAAGTGACTTTGAAACGAAAATTATGTTAGGTGAGAATGAAATAGAATCAGCTATATTAAATGAATATAGTCTTTTCTTCTTAAAAATAAATACTGATAATGAATACGTTATATTATACTGTTCCCCATCAATTGAGCCAAATATAAACAGACTTCACTTAAGAGGCGACTGTGAACTAATCATCGGCAATGACCAAGGTGCTACAATTTGTTACAACTATCCATTAGTATCAAGACAGCAGACACGGTTAATATACAACAAAGGAAACTGGGTAGTACAAGATTTAAACAGTAAATATGGTACATATGCTAATGACGTTGCTGTAACATCAAAAACATTAGAATATGGCGATATTATTTTCATAATGGGACTTAAAATAATAGTACTAAAAGATTCAATTATTATTAATAGAATCAGTAATTTAGTAAATTACGATCAAAGAGTTTTAGAACCAGATCATCCATGGGTACAAAATCAAACTGAAATGGATAATCCAGATGAAGAAAACATAGAATTTTTTAAAGAAGATGACTATTTTTATCGGGCACCTAGATTTAAAACAAAAATTGAACCAGTAAATATTAATATTGATACTCCACCAGGAAAAACACCAGAAGATAAAACACCTTTAATTTATACCGTTGGTCCTATGTTATCAATGTCAATGATGTCAGCAGCTTCAGGGATAACTGCCATTCAAGGCCTAGCTGACGGCTCTCAAGACTTTAAAAGTGCCGCTCCTTCCCTAATAACAACAGGTGTCATGCTTTCAACTATGATCTTATGGCCAAGTTTAACAAAAAGATATCAAAAAAGACAAAATATCAAAAAAGAAGAAACCCGCCAAGAAATGTATACCCAGTATATAGCGTCAAAACGAACAGAGATACAAGAAGAAATGAAAAATCAACGTCAAATCTTAGTTGACAATTACCTTCCAATACAAGAGACAAAAGAAATTATATATAATAAGAAAAGAAATTTATGGGAAAGAGAAATAGATCAGGCGGATTTTCTAGACTTAAGACTAGGCATTGGTTCAACTGAGCTAGAAGGAAATATAAACTTTCCACAAGAACATTTTTCAATAGACTCTGATAATCTACTTCAAGAAGTATACAAACTAGGAGCAGAAACAAGAGTACTAGAAAATGTACCTATTTCACTTTCGTTTGTGAATAAAAATATTTCAGCAGTTATTGGTACAGCTGAAAATAAGCAACAATTTATAGAAGGACTAATTCTTCAAATGATAACTTATCATAGCTATGAAGACTTAAAAATAGTTTTACTAACAAACGAAAAGAATATTAGTAAATGGGAATATTTAAAAATTTGTCCACATTGTTGGAGTAATGACAAAACTATCAGATATTTTGCCACAAACCTTGATGAGGCAAAAGAAATATCCCTAGCATTAGAACAAGAATTGCAAGCTAGAAAATATAAAGATACTGACACACATGAATTAAATAATGTTGATTATAAAAAATATAAGCCATACTACATGATAATTACAGATGACTTTAAAGCTGTTCGTGACGTAGAACTTGTAAAAGATGTTTCAGCATTAGAACTAAATGTTGGTTTCAGTCTACTAGTTATTAGTCCGAGATTAGTTAATTTACCAAATGAATGTAAAACATTTATAAGTATTGGTGATAAAAAATCAGGTGTATTTGAAAATGAATTAGTATCAAATAAGCAAAAAGAATTTATTGCGGATGTTGATCCTACATTAAATATGTATGAATGTTGCAAAATCATAGCCAATATTCCAATAGATATAGCAAAAGAAAATCAAGCACTACCAATGAGCTTAACTTTCCTAGAAATGTACAATGTTGGAATGATTGAACAATTGAACATTCTAAATCGTTGGAAATCTAATGACCCAACAAAAACACTTCAAACACCAGTTGGTGTAGATAAAGCAGGTGAATTATTTAAATTAGATTTACATGAAAAAGCTCATGGACCACATGGTTTGATAGCAGGTATGACTGGTTCCGGTAAATCAGAATTTATAATTACTTACATCTTATCGATGGCAATTAACTATCACCCTTATGAAGTATCATTCGTACTTATTGATTACAAAGGCGGTGGTCTAGCCGGAGTATTCCAAAATAAAGAAACTGGTATGAAATTGCCGCACTTAGCTGGTACTATAACAAACTTAGATACAGTTGAAATGAATCGTTCCTTAGCTTCAATTCAAAGTGAACTTCGTAAAAGACAAAGAATGTTCAATGAAGCTAGAGATAAATTAGACGAAAGTACAATTGATATTTATAAATATCAAGCTTTATATAGAAAAGGTCTAGTGGATAGACC
>CAVIRY010000136.1:0-2506 GCA_963645255.1 bacterium | reverse complement strand
TCATTATATTCTATACAATCTAATAATATTAATTGCTCTGCACTACTTAAATATGATAGTTCAACTGCTGGATTTAGTGCTATTTTTTCTTCATCCACTAGTGAGAGAAGTTCTGGTATTAAATTGGTTAATCTTATATATCGCTGAACAGTCCTACCACTATCGCCTTGTTCTTTTCCTAATAAATCTACGCTTAATAACTTCTCGCCAATATGTCGAGAAGTGCTTTTCCCTTGATGTTTAATTGCATCTAATTTCATTTTGTAAGCGAAGGCCTTTTCGCTTGCTAGTATTTTTTCTCGTTGCATATTACTATCTACCATTATAATTGTGGCTTCATCATCTGATAATTTTCTAATAATACAAGGTAGAGTTTCTTTTTGTGCTAATTCACTTGCAAATTTTCTTCGATGACCTGATATGAGTTCATATCGTCCATCAGCTTTTTCTCTTACTAATACTGGTGATAAAACTCCATTTTCTATAATACTATTCTTCAAATCTTCCATTTCTGCATTATCTATTACTTTGAATGGATGATTAGGAAATTCATCAATTTCTGATATAGGAATATTTAATACCTTTTCTAATTTCTGCTCATCTCTTTCTTTTTGTACAGTAAACAATTCATTCAAATCTGGAAATATCATTTTTTGATTTTGTTTTTCCAAGTATCATCACCTCCTGGGCAAAAGAAGAATATGCCATTGCAACTTTGCTATTACTATCATAAGAAAAGATACTTTTTCCACTAGAACTTGATTCTGCAGTTTTAATTGCTAAAGGTATTTGAGTTTCAAACATTTTTAACATATTTCCATAATTTTCCATCAGTTGCATCTTAATTTCTTTTAATAAATTAGTTCTTTTATCCACAAGTGTTAACAGAATTCCATCCACTCTTAAATCTGGATTAATTTGCCTTTTAACCTTAAATATAGTTTTTAATAACTGAACCATACCTTTTGCGGCCAAATACTGAGATTGAACTGGAATAATAACACTATCAGCGCTTGCTAATGCATTAATTGTAATCATTCCTAAACTAGGCATACAATCTAAAATTATATAATCATATTCTTTCTTTATTTCAGATAGGCATGCTTTCATTGTGTACTCTCTACTCATTGCATTGACAAGTGACATTTCCATAGCAGATAAGTCTAGGTTCGATGGTATTAAATCCACATTTTCTTTATGGTGTAATATTGCTTCTTTTGTAGTTATTGGTTTATCATTTATCGATTGTTCCATCAAGTCTGCTAGAGTTAGTTCTAGTTTGTCCGGGTCATAATATCCCATATAATTTGTTAAATCTCCTTGTGGATCGGCATCAACTAATAACACTCTTTTTCCTTTTTTTGCCAAAGCTACTCCCAGACTTAAAGCTGTTGTTGTTTTTCCTACTCCGCCTTTTTGATTTGCAATAGATATAACTTTGCACTTCGACATTTTCATCATCTCCTTTCTTTATATTTAGCCATTTTATTATAACTAAAATGGCTAGGTATTACCTATTGGCATAAAAAAAGAATTGACTTGGAATCAATTCTACTATGTTTATATTTCTCTATTTATAATGGATACGAATAAATACGTGTCTTGGCCACAATTTTATTAAATATCTGCTTGTTTTATCTTGTCTTATTTGAGTATTTTATCGTTACAAAATAAAGCTATATAACACCAAATAACACTAGATTAAGGGTGTGTCTATAGTATGAAACAAAGTATTCTACTTTATTTTCTGGGAATAGTTCTTTTAATTCGGAGTATAGTTGTCCCGCAAGAGTTTTATTATGTGCTAAAACTAGTGTGGGCTTGTTTACTTTTTTTATTACATTAGCAATAGTAAACGTCTTACCAGTTCCGGTTGCGCCTAATAGCACTTGTTCTTTTTTTCCTTGATTTAGACCCTCTACTAATTTCTTTATTGCTTCCGGCTGATCACCAGCTGGTTTATACTTACTTACTAATTTAAACATTTTTTCTTCTCTCCTTTATATCTACATTGTGACTTTTTAAAACTTTAGAAAGGATAACTGTCAGCCAACTATTAGTATATAAATTCTTTATTACTTTTCTCTTTAAAAGTTTTTATTTTTCACATTTATTCATTTAGCTATACATAGTTACTTCTAATACATGTCACTATATTATATCACAACAGACGTTTGTCAATAGTGCAATTTATAAATAATTAAAAAATAAGGAGTTCTTCTTAATTCTCCTTATTAATTTATATTATTTATTTGTACATGTTGCTTCAACATAATTATTTCCATGTTGAATATCTTCCATAACAATATCTATATCATAATAATCTATGCCCTCTGGATTATTAATTTGATAACTAAATTTACCATTTGAGGCATTAAATGATAAAATATTGCCTTCTTTATCTAGCGTAATAGAATAATCAATATCATTATCATCATCTACTGCTTCACCAGCGGCTTCACACGTTGAGATATTACTATAAGTAACCGTACTATTTATATCATTT
>CAVIRY010000135.1:0-13282 GCA_963645255.1 bacterium | reverse complement strand
CATTGAAAAATAAAAGAAAAACAATTGGTAGTGCATGAAACTATTCACACTACCAATTATGTTGAGGGATGAATATATGAAAATACTAATTATTGAAGACGAATATAATTTAGCTGACGCTATAAAAGAACGTTTAACTAAAGAAAACTATTTAGTAGACATAAGTCAAGATGGAGAGTTAGGTTTAATCGAAGCACTAACTGGAGTATATGACTTAATCATATTAGACGTTATGTTACCAGTAAAAAATGGTTTTGAAATATTAAAAGAACTAAAAGAAAATAACATCGAAAGTAAAGTCATTATGTTAACAGCTAAGTCCATGTTAGATGATAGACTACAAGGCTTTGACTTAGGAGCTGACGATTATTTAACAAAACCATTTTATGTAGAAGAGCTACTTGCCAGAATAAATGTCCAGCTAAAGAAAACAAATGATAAGACTCTAAAAAACATCTTAAAATATAAAGATATAGAGTTAAATACCAAAACATCAAAATTATCATGTACAAAAACTAATGAAACCGTAGAATTAGTTTGTAAAGAGTACCAACTACTAGAATATTTTATAAATAACAAAGAACAAGTACTTTCTAAAGAACAAATATATGATAGAGTCTGGGGAGTTTATAATGAAATAGAATCAAATAACTTAGAAGTATATTTGACATTCATTAGAAAAAAATTAAAAGCCATTGGCTCAACAGTAAATATAAAATCTCTTCGTGGACTAGGATATAAAATGGAGGATAAAAATGACTAAATTAAGAAAAAAAGTACTTTATACTATCCTTATAATTTTATCCATATCAGCACTAAGCTTTGTTCTTACCTATAATATCAGTAAATATGTAGAGCAAAGTAAAAACATAAGTAATAGTCTAAATATTGTTTTAAATAATAAAGAAGATAAAAATCCAATTGAAAAACCAGAAGGACAAGAACCATCAAATCAAGATAATGAGCTGCTAAATCAAGAGCCACCTGATAAAAAAGAACTAAATAAAATAGACGAAAACACAAAATTTATGGACTCCGTAATATATACAGTCCTAATAGATGAAAATGATAATATAAAAGAAATAATAAATCACTCAAATGATGATACGTCCGAAGAAGAGATAAAACGAATTGCCAATAAAATTTTAAAAAGTAATAAAAAGAAAAGCAAGTACATAGGCAATTTATATTTAAATGATTATTCATATTCATATAAAGAAAATAATTCTTTAGTAATAATAGATAATGCAAAAACAAAAAAAGCCCTAACAACATCATTAATAAGCTCCATAGTTATATTCATATTAAGCGAAATAATTATCTATCTAATATCAAGAAAGATTACTGCTTGGATTACCATACCCGTAAAAGATAGTTTTGAAAAACAAAAACAATTTATTGAAGATGCTTCTCATGAACTAAAAACTCCTTTGTCAGTTATAATTGCTAGTACGGAAGCCTTAGAAGACAATCCAAAAGAAGCTAAATGGCTTAATAACATAAAAAGTGAATCGACAAGAATGTCAAATTTAATAAAAGATTTATTAGATCTAGCTTCGTCAGAAAAAAAAGAAACTTATAGATATCAAGAAGGGAATTTATCTAAACTAATAGAATTGTCAGTATTAACATTCGAAGGAAAAGCCTATGAGAAAAATATAAAACTAAAATATAATATAGATAACAATATTGAAATGAAAATGGATGAAAATAGTATTAGACAGTTAATAGAAATATTACTTGATAACGCAATTAAACACTCTAAAGATAAAGAAACTATTAGAATAACATTAACAGACAATAATAATGAAATAACATTAAAAGTAATCAATAAAGGAGAAGGTATTCCAAAAGGAGAAGAAGAAAAAATATTTGAACGATTTTATCGTGTTGATAAATCTCGCAATAGAAAAGAAAATAGATATGGATTAGGCCTAGCTATTGCCAAAAATATAGTTACTAATCATTCAGGAAAAATAAAAGCCATTTCAAATAATGGTCTAACTACATTCGAAGTTTTATTCAAAAAATAAAACTTTTTTTAAATATTAATTTTCATTTAATAAATACATAATAATATAATGACATGGAAGGAGAAAAATATGAAAAAAAATAAAAGAACAATAAAAAATATTATATTAACCGTTGTAATAGTTTTATGCTTAGGATCAATGTATTTAACAATGAACTATATAAAAAATAATACTGAAACTACAACAGAAACTACCAACAACATGCAAATGAACAATAACCAATCAGCACCAAGTATGCCTGGTAACAATGACACAAATAATGAAAAACCAGAAAAGCCAGAAGGTAACACCAATAATACAGAGGGACAAACACCGCCGGAAAAGCCAGAAGGTAACACCAATAATACAGAAGGCCAAACACCACCAGAAAAGCCAAGTGATGAAAAAACTGAGGCAAATACCAATAATAGTGACAGTACCGAATCGACTAACGATGCCTCACAAACAGAGGCAAATGAAAACACACAGGAAAACAATAATGGTAATGGAAACAGTATGAATGGAAATCCCCCAAGTATGCCTAATGAAGTAAAAAGTACTACTATTCCAACAATATACTATTTTATATTTGGTATAGAAAGCTTAGTTTTAGCAAGTACAATAATATACTTAATAATGTCAAAGTTCAATAAGAAGAAAATAAAAGAAACATTTGTTAATAAGGACAAAATAACTATAGCTATTTTATCAGTAATACTTTTAGGAGCTATACTTACAGTTGCTGATACATTAGTAACAACAAAGTATTTCTTAAATAATAGTGAAAAAACAACTGAACAAAATAGTACAACAGCTCAAACAGCTAGTTACTCAGCAAAAACAGAAATAACAGAAAATAAAGATATCACAGAAGGAACATATGAATCAACAACAAAAGATGAAAACGCTATATCCGTATCTGGAGACGTAACTTCTACACTTTCAAATATTACAGTAACTAAAACAGGTGATTCGGACAGTGGAGACAATACTAGCTTTTACGGTACAAATTCAGCAATAATCGCTAAAGATGGAGCCAATGTAACTATAAAAGATGCCACTATTGAAACTAATGCCACTGGAGCAAATGGTGTATTCAGCTATGGAGGTAGTGCAACAACAAATAATTCCTCATCAGATGGAACAACAGTTACAATATCTGATTCCAAAATCACAACAACAAAAGATAACTCAGGTGGAATTATGACTACCGGTGGTGGTATCATGAACGCTACTAATTTAA
Source organism: bacterium (assembly GCA_963645255.1). GTDB lineage: Bacteria > Bacillota_I > Bacilli_A > RF39 > UBA660 > CAG-877. Next base: position 10,027 of record CAVIRY010000135.1, on the reverse strand, counting down.
CCATAAATACATCAGGAACATCATCAGCCGCTATCAGAACTGATAGAGGAGGAGGAACTGTGACGGTTAATAAAGGAACATATACAACAACGGGACAAGGTTCACCAACCATTTATTCAACCGCAAACGTTACCGTAAATGATGCTAAACTAGTTTCCAAAGCATCAGAAGGAATAGTAATAGAAGGAAAAAACTCTGTAACTATAAACAATTGTGAACTAACCGATACAAACAGTAAATTAAATGGACAATCTACTACATATAAAAATATCTTTTTATATCAATCAATGTCAGGTGATGCCGCAACAGGGCAAGCAGAATTTACCGCAACAGATTCAAAGATAACTACCAAAAAAGGAGACTCGTTTTACGTAACAAATACAACAGCAACTATAAACTTAGAAAACAATACCATAAAAAACACAGACTCTACAGGTAATTTCTTACGTGTACAAAAAGACTCTTGGGGAAATACAGGCTCAAATGGCGGAGATGTTACCCTTAATATGACAAATCAAAAAGCAACAGGAAACATCGTAATAGATTCCATTTCAACATTAACTATGAATATGAAATCATCATCCAGTTACGAAGGAGCAATTAATCAAGATAACACTGCTAAAGCTATTACATTAAAGCTAGATAAATCATCAAAAATCAAATTAACATCCGATTCGTATGTAACAAGTTTAGAAGATGAAGATGAAGATTATTCAAATATAGATTTTAATGGATACAAATTATATGTAAATGGAAAATCTATAAATTAAATATAGAAATTGATTCTTTCTTCCCTTAACTAGTAGAAAAAAGAATCTTTTTCTTAACTAAAAAGAACAAATAGAAAGTAGGCGATAATATAAAAAAATATCGTAACGAATGGAAATATGTTTTAACTAACAAAGACATGTCCTTATTAAAACATAAAATATCTAAAGCCTTAGAACTAGATCATAATATAAAAGAAAACGAAAGATATATTGTCCATTCCTTATACTTTGATGACTATAAAGATAGAGCAGTATATACAGTAGATTCAGGATTATCCAAAAGATTTAAATGGAGAATTAGATATTATGATGATAATTTAAATTATATAGTACTTGAACGAAAGGAAAAAATAAATAGTAGATGTCATAAAAAAAGTTGTAAACTTACAATAGAAGAATACAATACAATCATATCAGGAAATATAATAGATATTTTATATGATACAGATAAACCATTAATAAAAGAACTAGCAAGAGACATGCTAATTTATAATTATAAACCTAAAGTAATTACTAATTATGAAAGAATAGCATACGTAGAAGAAATAACGAACGTAAGAGTAACTTTTGATATGAAAATATCATCATCAGAAGAAATAGAACATTTTTTAGATGGAACATATACTAAATATTACATTAATCCAACAGGTATCAATGTCCTAGAAGTTAAATTTGACTATATATTACCATCTTATATAAGAAAACTAATAGAATCATATGGATTTAAACAAACATCTTTCTCTAAATATTTTCAAGCTAGAAAGATTATAGATACATACACAAGATAGGAGACGTAAAATGATAGAAGTATTTGAAAATATATTTAATACATACTCAAATGAGAGTATAACAACAGTAACAATAATATCCGTATTACTAATGGCATTATTCTTAGCAATATATGAATTTTTAGTTTATAGATTTGTTTCACATAGATCCTTTTATAATAAATCATTCAATATTACAATAGCAGCTTTACCCTTTTTTATAGCAACAATAATACTATGTTTACAATCTAACATAATAATTACCCTTGGTACAATTGGAGCTCTAGCAATAATTCGTTTTAGAACAGCTGTTAAAGATCCGGTAGACATGGTATATTTACTATGGAGCGTATACATCGGTATAATTTCAGGTTGCCAATTATTCGAAGTAGGCGTACTAACCTCAATAATAGTAACAATAGTGCTAATAGTATTAAATCATATCGACTTTGATAGAAAACCATTAGTACTAATATTACATAGTGAAAAAGATATTGAAAAAGAACTACTAGAACTATTTAGTGAAAAGAAAATTAGTAATAAATTCAAATCAAGAAATTATACAAATAAAGGATATGACTATGCTATTGAATTAACTACTAAAGATATAGAAGGATTAAAACAAGAACTATCTAGCAACAAGAAAGTAAGTAAATATTCAATCATTGAATATGATGCTGATGACATAGTATAAATGCATAAAAACTGGTTATTCATTATCATACTATTTCTTACATTAGCAGCAATACTATCAATTTCAATAGTAGAAAAGAGCACAAAATATACTAAATTAGTAGTAAGTAAAGATAAATGGACTTCACTTATTAATAATAAAAAACTAAGTACAAATATAAGTCTAAATAGTATAGAATTTAATGACTATAATTTACTAATAGATAATGAAAATAATATTATATATTATTCTATAGTAGATACTAATACAAAATATAATCCTTCAGTTCAATATAAAGGAAATGAAAAACTTTCTGTAGCAATAAATACTAATATAACAGATAATAGTATAGAAAAAACAGACAAAATAAAAGTATTAATATACAATGATAAAGAATATCGTATATATAATTTAGTAACTACAACATACCCCATATTAAATATAAAATATAGTGAAAGCATAAATAGAAAAACAAATATTCCTATGAGTATAGAACTATTTGACAATAATGTTAATACCCTAAACAAAGTTATAATATCAACAGGAAAATTAAAAATATTAGAAGAAAATAAAGAATATAGTCTATCTTTAACAAGAAACTCAGTAGGAAAAGATACAAAGAATAATTATATTTCAATCTTTAATATGAAACAAAGCAATGAATATATAATTAAAGAAGTAAATGACAATACGAAAGATGTAAACTGTATTAAACTGTTTATAAATAATAAATATATCGGTTTATATTCATTTGAATCTAAATAAGGAAGGAAAATGAATAGATATGAAAAATAAATGGAAAAAGATAACTAAGAAAAATAAATTATTTTTAATTATAGGACTAATAATTTTAACAGTACTACTAATATGTTTTTTAATAGCATTAAAAAATGTCTTATCAACTAAGTCAGAGTCACAAGAATATAAAATAGTAGTAGGAGGTACTTATAATATATCTGGTAATTCAGAGTGTATAGTAATTAATACAAAAGATACTGTTGAATTGAACTTAGAAAATGCCAATATAAGTTGTCAAACAGGGCCTGGAATTAATATAGAAGAGTCAGATGAAGTAATTATTACTTTAGAAGGGGAAAATACAATTACTTCAACTACAACAGAAGAATTACCGGGAGCGATTTATTCAAAATCAGATTTAGTATTGTTAGGAGAAGGAAGCCTAAATATTACTGCTAATTATGATGGAATAGTTTCTAAAGACAGTTTAACTATTGAAAATGGAACATATAATATTAAAGCTAATGATGATGGTATTAGAGGAAAAGACAGCGTTGAAATACTCGATGGAATATTTAATATTACTTCATCAGGAGACGGTATTAAGTCAACTAATAATGAAGACTCAACAAAAGGATATGTAGAGATAATAAATGGAACATTTAATATAACTAGTAATAATGATGGTATTCAAGCAGAGACTAATTTAATTATCAAAGATGGAACGTTTAATATAAAAACAACAGGAAGCATAAGTAGTGAATCAGATTCATCAAAAGGACTAAAAGCAGGAACATTAATTACTATAAATTCTGGTATTTATAATATTGATAGTATAGATGACTCTATTCATTCAAATGAAAATATAGAAATAAATTCTGGTACATTAACAATTAATACTAAAGATGATGGAATTCATGCTGATGATACTTTAACTATAAATGGAGGTACAATAAGTGTTGAAAGTTCTTATGAAGGATTTGAAGGAAGTAACATTTATATAAAAGGTGGAAAACACAATATAAAAGCAACTGATGACGGAATAAATGCTGCCTCATCCGACTCATCTGCTGAAAAAAATACCAATATGAATGGGAAAGACAATTTTAAAAGCAGTACTGGTCTATTAGAAATAACCGGAGGAACAACAAAAGTTATTTCAGATGGAGATGGACTAGATAGTAATGGAACAATTCTTATAGCGGGAGGTACAACTTATGTTGAAAGTACTAATCAAGGACCAGAGGAAGCAATAGATCATGTAGGAACAATGAATATAACAGGGGGAACATTAATAGCTATAGCTAAAAATATAGCTAATGATGATGGAACAGAAATATCTAATATACCATATATAAATGTTTCAATAAATAATGGAACAGGTAAAATATCAATAGGAGATATTTCATATACACCAAGTACCTCCGGATATAAATACATCCTAATCGCAAGTACAAGTTTATCAACAGGAGAAAATACACTTTACTATGGCTCAAATTCAAAAAATGTAACATTATCAACTGGAACAATAAGTAATATATCGGGGAATCAAGGAGGACCAGGAGGAAGAAGATAATCTGTTAAAAATGTTATAAATAAAATATAAAAAACAACAACTCAAATTAGGCCGATAGGTCTAATTTTTTTTCACAAAAAAACATGATTTGAACTAACCATGTTTACTTTAAATGACCGTTTTCATCACGTTCTTCAAATAATTTACAAATGTCTATTTCTAAAACTTTTGATATTCTATAAAGTACAGCCAAACTAAAAGACTGTTGTACCTTAGCCGATTCAATGTTACTTATCAAACTATGACTCAAGTCACATAATTCAGCTAGCCTTTCCTGCGTAATTTTACCATATTTACTAAACTTACTATTATTATGTAATCTATAATACTTGATGTTCTTACTAACTAATTCATATATATAGCGATCATCAGCTGTGCTAAACTCCATTTAACATCACCACCTATATATATTTTGTCATTTATGATAGAAATTATTTATATATTTATAGTAGATAAAAGTTCTACAAATAGTGGCAATTTTCGAAAAGGTGTGTTATAATCCAAACAAGGAGTCTATTTTGTCTTGGATTAATTTTTAACTGTATTAATGAAAGAACAAGTATATTCCAAACTATATAAATAAAAAGGAGTGAATTATGGATAAAAAGAAAAAACTGGTCATTGCCGGAGCGGCATTAATTGCGATTATCCTAATAGTTGTAGCGCTATTAATAGGTAATAAGAAGCCAATGACCTATAATGTGTTTTTTGAAACTGATGGCGGTTCATCAGTAAAATCACAAATTGTCGAAGAAGGAAAACGAGTAAAAAAACCAGACGATCCAACAAAGACAGGTTACATGTTTATTGAATGGACATACGAAGGAAAGACATATGATTTTAGTCTTGGAGTAACATCAGATTTAACCTTGAAAGCTTCTTGGACTAAGATAGAAGAGAATGTAGAAACATTTATTGTTAAGTTTGAAACTGATGAAGGCACTACAATTCCAAATCAAATTATAAAAAAAGGTGAAAAAGTCATTAAACCGGCTGATCCAGTAAAACAAGGATATACATTTGAAGGCTGGACATTAAATGATGTTGCTTATAATTTTGAAACTGTTGTGGAAAAAAATATAGTACTTAAAGCTAAATGGAAAAAGAATGAAACACCAAATAATACTACAACACCAGCTAATAATAACAACAACAATAATAGTAGTAATAATGGTAATAACAATAATAGTTCAACAAACCCATCAACACCAGCTGCAAAAAAATATACCGTAACATTTAATTCAAATAATGGTACAGCAGTTAGTTCTCAAACTGTAACAGAAGGCGGAAAAGTGACTAAACCAGCTAATCCTACAAGAAACGGATACACATTTGAAGGTTGGACACTAAATGGAAATGCTTATGATTTTAATTCGAAAGTTAACAGCAATATAACATTGGTAGCTAAATGGAATGAAAATGTCAAAGCAAAATATACCGTAACATTTAATTCAAATAATGGTACAGCAGTTAGTTCTCAAACTGTAACAGAAGGAAGTAAGGTAACTAAACCAGCTAACCCAACAAGAAATGGATACACATTTGCAGGTTGGACACTAAATGGAAATACCTATGACTTTAATAGTGCCGTAACAGGTAACATTACACTTGTTGCTAACTGGGTACAAAAGACATATACAGTAAAAGTATCAATAGTTGATGATTATTCACCAGCTAGAGTACTAACAGTTTATGAAAACGGTGTGCAAATAACAGTAAGTGAAATAAAATATAGCGACGGAGCTCATCTGTGTTCTGGAGCTAATCCAAATGTAAATAAAAATGCAATAGCAGGGGAAACAAGCTTCATCGTTGTTTTAACCGATGGAACTCAAGTAAAAGCGTCTGTAGCTTAAGGAGGTACAATGAAAAAAGTTATAAATGTAGTAGTTGCTATTTTTACTTTAATAATCATAACCCAACCAGAAAACATTTTTGCTAAACAAGTACAAATAGACGATATTCCAAACAATACATATGTTATAGGAACACATATGTTTACAGAAGATATGCTTTTAACAACAAGTCATATCATGTTAGGTGCTGGTACAATTAAAAGTGATAAACTAGAAGACATGATTATTTATTACAAAACACCAAGAGGTGTATGGATAAATGGATTAACAGGCGACCAGGTAACATTATCTTCTGAATTAACGATTAACTATAAAAATACTAAAAAAATAGAAGATGATATTTTATATGGTGATGTCAATCAAGATGGCATTATTAATATGGACGACGTAGTAAAAATTTCAAAGTTTATTACTGGTCAAATTGAATTAACCGATGATCAAAAGGAATTAGCCGATATAGACCAAGATGGTGTAATTGATACTGCTGATACACAAATATTAGCAGAGTATATTGTTGATGGATGCAAAACAAACCCAACTGGTTATAATGTTAGTTTGCCATACATAGGCCATCAAAAATATAAAATAGAAACAGATTTAGCTGACGGAAAATATACAGGAACCATTCCAAATGCATATTACAATACAGGTGGCAACGATATATCTTTAGTAGAGCCAGAAAAAGAAGGGTATGTATTTATAGGATGGACAGGAAGCAATGGAGATACACCAGAGTTGAATGTAATAATATCAACAAGTGCTGCTAAAGATTTGACATATACAGCTAACTGGACATTAATAGGTGATGTCAATCAAGATGGTACATTAAATGGTAAGGATGTTACGATGATAACAAGACATGTATCAGGAAAAGAAACGCTATCAGATATTCAAATAAAAATAGCAGATGTAGATGCAGATGGTGTTGTTGATAGTGCCGATGTTCAAATTTTAACTGCATATCAAGTCGGTGGATATAATATTGAATTGCCATACACAGGACATACAAAGTATAAGATAGAAATGAACTTTGATGGTGGAGAATATTCTGGAGAAATAAGAAATGCTTATTATGATATCTATGACATAACGTTAGATAATCCGACAAAAGAAGGTTACACGTTTATAGGTTGGACAGGAAGCAATGGAGATACACCAGAACTAACTGTAAAAATTCCAAAAGGTACTGCAAAAGATTTATCATACACAGCCAACTGGGAAAAAAGTTCAAATTAATAAACAAAACTAGCAAGTTAATTTTGCTAGTTTTTATATGAAATAAAAAACATATACTTAAATAGGTGAAAGTATGCTAAAAAACAAAATTAGAACTATTGTTATAATAACTCTTATTCTTCTTATATTATCTGCACAAGTTATTTCTGCTAAAACTCTATCTCTATCAGGAATAACTATAACTGTTGATGCCGGACATGGCGGAAGAGACCCTGGCACAACATATGGAAAAATATATGAAAAAGATATTAATCTAGAAATTGCTAAAAAGCTACAAAATGACCTGGCAACATCTGGTGCAACTGTATACATGACAAGAACTGCAGATGTAGATCTTTCTTCAATATATGATTCAAAAAAGAAAAGAGGAGACCTGTATCGTCGTCTTCTTATAAAAAAAACAATAGTGACTTATACATTTCAATTCATGTCAACTGGTATGATAATTCATCATATAAAGGAGCAGAAGTACTATATAATCCAATAAATGAAAATAATAAAATACTAGCCGAATGTATTATGAAAGAATTTCAAAATAAATTAAATAGTCCCAGAACTGTTAAAAAAACAGATTTATATATGTATAAAAATACAACTATACCAGGTGTACTAGTTGAAACAGGATATTTGTCAAACTGTTCTGAAAGAACACAATTACTTAATCCTGAATACCAAGAAAAAGTAAGTAAAGCGATAACTTCTGGAATTAAGTCATACTTAAAAGAAATAAGTGCCTTCAAATTGCTTTAATCATTTTAACAACAAGCTATCAAAAAAATTTATACTGTCCAAATTATTGTATAATTGACAGTATTTGTCCATTAATATATAATTGCTCTGGGGGGGGTAAAGCATGGAGAGAAAAAAATTGAAATTGAAACTAAATTTCCTTTATATAATAAGGATATTACAATTAAAAAATTGAGTGAAGTTGGTACTCAGACAGAGACAAACAATATACAGAAAGATATTTATTATACACCTGCTCATGAAAAATTTTTAGAAAAAAAGCCAATTTCTGAATGGTTAAGAATAAGAAATGCTAACAATGAAAAAACAATCAACTATAAAAATTGGAGTAACAATGTTGGCAATAATAAAATATTGTGTAAAGAAATTGAAATAGGTATTGATGACTATAATGGTATGATTGAAATGCTTGATGCACTGGATTTTAAAAAGGTTATAGTTGTAGAAAAAGTGAGGAATTCGTGGGAATACAATGGAATAATTATTTCATTGGATACTATAAATAACCTTGGGGACTTTATTGAATTAGAGTTTAAAACAAACCTATTTGATAATGAAGAAGATAGTTTAGACTATATCAAAGAAACTATAAAAAATTTGAATATAGAGGTTGGTGAGCAAATTTTTGCTGGCTATCCACAGCTTGTTATGGATAGTAATAAATAATAAAAGTAGGGTATAATAAAGATTAAGCCTACTTTTTATACTTTTTCCAGGCAGTTATCTATTGTTTTGATTAATTTTTTTCTTCTAACAGTAAATATAAAAAGAGAGAAGGCACGATATGAATCAAGTAAATGAATATAATGAAACAACTTTTGAAAGTATTAAACATATTAATGAATTTGGAAATGAGTATTGGTATGCTAGAGATTACAAGTAGCTCTTGAATATAAGGAATGGAGAAAGTTTTCAGGAGTAATAGGTAAGGCTATGGATGCATGTGGTAACAGTAATATTAATGTGCTAGACCATTTTGCCCAGGCCGACAAAATGGTAGAAATAGGAACTGGCCCCAAAAGAAAACAAGTAGATTTAATGGTAAAATCAATTCACTAGACAGATATTGAATGAAAGAATGTGATAAGTAATGAATCAAGAAAAATTAGAAACAATTGTAGGATTATTTGAAGGTAAAGAAATTAGAAGTATTTGGGATAGCGAAAAAGAAGATTATTATTTTAGTGTTGTTGATGTTGTAAATGCTTTAGCCTCCCCAAAAGATGCTAGAAAATACTGGTCAGTATTGAAATCAAGACTAAAAAAAGAAGGCAGTGAAGTGACTACAAATTGTAGTCAGTTGAAAATGTTAGCACCTGATGGAAAAATGAGATTAAGAGATGCTATGAAAACAAATGACATTTTAAGACTTATTGAGTCAATTCCTAGTCCTAAAGCAGAACCTTTCAAATTATGGCTTGCTAATTTAGGCAGTGAAAGAATTGATGAAGTATTTGATCCTGAAATAGCAATAAAAAGAGCAATTAATTATTATCGCAAAAGAGGATATTCTGATAAATGGATTGAAGCTAGATTAAAAGGAATACTAGATAGAAACAAACTTACTGATATATGGAAAGAAGGAGGTATTACTGAAAATTATGAATATGGAATACTTACTAATGAAATATATAAAGAATGGTCTGGTATGAAAGCAAATG
>CAVIRY010000134.1:0-4031 GCA_963645255.1 bacterium | reverse complement strand
AGGTAATATTGTTACTGGAACCATTTTTAATAAGATTGAATTGATAATTTTAATAACTAATTGATTAACTGGAACTAAAAGTATTAAAAATCCTAATATTTGTAAATCTATAAAGTATTTAGACAAGAAAAAAGTAATAGAAACAGTTAATATAAAGATAAATAAAAGATAAATGTAAGTCCTAAATTGATAATTCTTATTTTTAAATAAGTAAAAGCCAATGTGCTTATCTTCATCAACACTTTTTTTATTTAATTCTTTAAGTAAATCATATTCACTACATCTTTTTCTTTTTGCTAAAGAGGTAATTTTTTCTCTATAAAGATTTTTAGACTCAACTGTCATCTTTTTATATATTTTATCTTCTAATAATAATTTCTCAGTAAACGAAATATTTTTAAATAACATTTCATCTGAAATTTCAAAGAAATCTTTTAAGTCACCAAAAATATTAGAAATTAAAATATTATTATCAACTTTTTCTTGATAATATTCATTAATTATTTCTTTTAAACTTATATTTTTACTTTTAAGTATTTCATTTATTTCTTTAAAAATAAAATTACTTTTACGACCAAGTTTATTTAGTTGTTGATTCAACTCATATATATAATACTGATTATTTAAATAATCAAAGTTATTACCAAGTAAATCATTTAAACTTATATTTTCTTTGTCAACATTTTCTATAGTTTTATTAATTTTATCTTGAACAAGCATTTTACTTTTCAAATCAGTACAAAGTCCATATAATTTTTCTGTATATATAAATATTAATAAAGTTTTTATCATTGTAATTTTCTTATAAGATAAAGTTATTTTATTTTCATGTTGATATTTTTTTAAATACAAAACTAAATCATTAAAGGAAATATTATAATTATTTGTAATTACTATATGTTTCAAAGAATAATATAAATCACTTATATTGTTAAGGTTTTTCTTAATATATTTTTTATTATTTACAATATCCGTTTTAGCTTCTACTAGTAAATAGAAATTATCAATAATCCATTCATTAGTAATTCCAACATAATTTGCTTGTTTAGTCTTTTTAATTAAAATTTTATAATAATCACTAATATTTTTAAATTGTTTTAAAAATATATGTATCACATTATTCATTGTATCAACCCTCCTATTAAAATTATATCATAATTTCATGAAAATAGAAGATAGTTTAGTCAAAAGAAGCAAACAAAAAAGCCTCGTAAAAACAAGGTTTAATTCTATACATGCGAAATAACTTCTATACCCATTAATATTTAATTTTCTTCAATATTTATTTGTGTTTTTACTCCATCTTTAAATTCGTAGTAAGGTATTGTTCCAATAAAATGTATTTTATCATCTTCTACATATATTGTGTCTTCCTCAGGAATTGCATATATTGGTTTTAATTTAGACAATTCTAGTAAATAATCTGTACTTAATTTAGTTCTTTCAGCATTTCTACTTGTATAATGACATAATAAAGAATATCCTTTTATCATATTAAATCCTGTATTATCAATTAATCCAACTTCATTTTCATCATCTGTATTACAGGAATCTAAATCAGCACCAAATATTATGGCACCCGCACTTCCACCATAAACTATTCCATTATCATTAACTAAGTAATTTTTTATTTTATCATAATTACCAGTTTCTTTTAAAATACTTAACAATTTATAAGTGTTTCCTCCACCAATATATAAACAAGCATAGTCATTAAAGTTCTTGCTTAATAATTCATTGGCACTTGTTACCATATCAATACCTAATTTATCTACATCAGCAAGTTCTTTTGTCATAAATTCTAAGCAGCCTTTATATGTATCATCTGGCCATGCAAATGGAATATATAATATTTTCTTATTATTATCTATTATTTCATTTAATAAATTTCTGGCATCTTTAACTTTATCGCCAATTCCTCCACCATTTAAAATTAATTTCATTTTTATACCATATAATCAATCTCAAGAAATTATTAACTTAATCAGATTGATTTCTCCTTTCTTAAATCAAATATATAAAATTTAAATGAATTAATGCTCAATGTCACAGAATTCATATCTATATATCCATGCTAACATAAACTATTAAATTTTTCAATTTGTCGAAAGAAACAAACAAAAAACCTCGTAAAAACAAGGTTTAATTTTACAATGGCGGAGTAGGAGAGATTTGAACTCTCGCGCCAGTTGCCCGACCTACACCCTTAGCAGGGGCGCCTCTTCAGCCTCTTGAGTACTACTCCATTTCTCTTGTGCGTCCGCATATATAATGTTACATGAAATAAGCGTTAATGTCAATAAAAAAATCCAGAATTTCTGGATTTTGATTTTTTATTGGTGACGAGTACGGAATTCGAATCCGTGAATGCTGCCGTGAAAGGGCAGTGTGTTAAGCCGCTTCACCAACTCGCCATCTGGCGCCCCAACTAGGACTTGAACCTAGGACCCCTTGATTAACAGTCAAGTGCTCTAACCGACTGAGCTATTGAGGCATATCTGGTGGACCTGACAGGACTTGAACCTGTGACCCCACGCTTATCAAGCGTGTGCTCTAACCAACTGAGCTACAAGTCCGTTATAAATAACAGTACTTCCTAATTTTACAATATTTACTTTGTTTTTGCAATAGTAAATTTAACTTTTTTTTAATTAATCCCTAACTGCAATACTAGGATACTATAAAAAAAGTAAGAAAGTCAAGTACTTTTTCATCTTTCTTACTTTTAATTTATACGTTTTCTACTTTTTAATTCTAAATAATTAACCATTTTTTCAAAAGAATAATACATAAAATGTGCAAAACCTATACATAGAATAATTACAATACACATTTTAAAGTCTAATACTGAAAAAGAAAATAAATTTCTAAAGCAGAAAAAACCAGTAATATATAAAGTTGCCATAGTACTAAACAAAGCTACTCTCAACTTATTAAATGGTAAACAAGTCTTATAAAGTAACATAAAAGCAACATATCCAGTAACAAAAGCTGACAAAGTAGAAGTTTGAATATAACTAAAATCAAATAATGTACTAGCAATAAATACAACCAATATATTTAAAACAATCGTAAAAGCTGGTGGTACTGCCCTTTTCAACACTCTTCTTAAGAAATGTTTCTGTACTAAATCATAATTATTTTGTAAAGCTAAAACAAATGATGGAATTCCAACTGTAACAGTACTTGCTAAAGTTAATTGAATTGGAATAAATGGATAAGGCATATCAATAAATATAAAAATTATCGCTAACAATGTTGCGTATATTGTTTTAACCAAGAATAATGAAGAACTCTTTTCAATATTATTAATAGTTCTTCTCCCTTCTGCAACTACATATGGCATAGATGCAAAGTTAGAGTCTAATAAAACTAATTGACTAACATTTTTAGTAGCGTCAGATCCAGAAGCCATCGCAATAGAACAATCTGCTTTCTTTAAAGCTAAAACATCGTTTACACCATCACCAGTCATCGCAACCGTATGACCTAAATATTGTAAAGCTAAAACAATTCTTTTCTTTTGTTCAGGAGTAACTCTACCAAAAATATCATACTTCTCTACTGCCGCAATTATATCTTCATCAGTATCTAATGTAGTTGCGTCTATTATCTTAACATTTTCAGGAAAACCTGCCCTTTTCGCAATACCTAAAACAGTATTTGGATTATCACCAGAAATAATTTTCAAAGTAACATTTTGTTCTTTAAAAAATTTCAAAGTATCATAAGCATCAGATCTAATTTTATCTTGTAATAAAAATATACCTAAAGGTTTAACATTCTTTAAATTTTTATCATCAGCTTGAGCTAAAAGTATAACTCGATAATCATCAGTATACTTAGAAATAGTTTCTAAACACTTATCATCCTTCTTTAAAATAAACTCTGCAGCTCCTATAACATAAGCCTTATCTTCTAAAACAATTCCAGAATATTTCTTTTTTGAAGAAAAAGGGATTTTTTCAACTACTTTAAATGTATTAGATTTCCCATACTTATCAAGTAACGCTAAAGCTGTAGGATTATTC
>CAVIRY010000133.1:0-2094 GCA_963645255.1 bacterium | reverse complement strand
TATGACTAGTAAAGATACATCAAAGAAAATAAAATCAATATTAAGAGATAAAAAAGTGAAAGGTAAGTTTATAGGTAGTAAACCAAGTTTTGGCTATATGAGAGATCTACTTGATAAAGGACGTCTAATACCAAATCCAGATACATCCTGGATGGTAAAAAGAATATTTAATGAAGTATCAAGAGAAGATAAAATATCAGATATAATTGAAAGACTAAATAATGAAAATATTCCAACACCAAGTGCATATAAACAAATAAAAAAATCAAAAAGACAAATAAATGGATATATCTGGACTTGTAGTGCGATTAATAAAATATTAAAAAATAGTATGTGTTCCTAAAAAGACTGGCAAAGAAAGGAGGATAATATGGAACTACTAAACTTGATAATCTTATATTGGAGAAATAATGGGAAAAAGAGCCATTTATAAGTTTAGTATTACCAGAATCAGTAATAGGAGATAATAGACTAACTTACTTTGAGAGAATATTATTGATAGACATTGTGTTACTATGTAAGAAAAACGGTTATTGATGGCCTACTAATAGGTATTTTATGAAGAAGTTTGATTGTACCAAACCAACTATATCAAAAAGTATAAGTGGTTTATCAAAAAATGGATATATTGATATAGAAATTAATAATAGTGAAACAAATAATTCAAAGAGGATAATAAAATTATCCGAGGTATTAAAGAAAAGAATAACCAGTATTCAAAGAAATGCTAACACTAGTATTCAAAATAATTTTAATCATTATAATAAATATAATTAAAATAAAAGGGATATATTAGATAAAATTTATTATGTGGATGAATTTGGTGCTGAATACTGGCATGGTGTATCTATTGAATCAAAAGAGGCAACTAAAGAAGAACAAGAAGAAATGGAAAAAATGTTAGAAAGTTTTAAAGAAATGGAGGAAGATATAAATTGATAAAGACACTCATAAACTTAAATGAGGTGGCTTATGTTTAATATAATAGAAACTTTCAAAGATGATTCTCCTAATTTTAATGAACTGGTAATTAAATTTATTAAAAGTAAGGTAAATAGTGACTGGTACAATGTGCCAAATTAAATTTGTATGGTATAATTTAATTGGCTTTAGTTGTTATACAACAAGGAAAGGAGAGTAAGCTTGTATAACACTTTAAATGTGATGCCAGATTACTACAAAGCAGGAATTTATATAAGATTATCAGAAGCTGATGAAGGTAAATCTTACGAATCTGAAAGTGAGAGTGTCCTTAATCAAAGAAATATACTAATGAATTTTATTAAAGAAAAAGGATTTAATTTTGTAGATGAATATGTAGATGATGGATATTCTGGTACTACTTTTGATAGACCAGGATTTCAAAGATTACTCACAGATATTAAAGCCAAAAGAATTAATCTTGTAGTAGTAAAAGACTTATCAAGATTAGGTAGAGATCATATTTTAACAGGATATTATGTTGAAACTTTCTTTCCAGAAAATGGAATAAGATTTATTTCTATGTTGGAAGGATACGATAACGCAATAAATCAAGCAAGTAATGACTCAGCAACCTGGTTATTTGCTTGTAATGATTATTATAGTAAACAAAATTCTATTAAAATTCGTAATGTTTTAAATAATAAAAGAAGAAATGGTAAATTTATTGGAAGTGCTCCAAGTTACGGATATTTAAGAGATCCAGATGATAAAGGACACTTAATACCAGATCCAGAGTATGCATGGGTAGTAAAAAAGATATTTGATATGGCTTATAACGGAGTAGGACTTTCTGAAATAACTACTTATTTAAATGATAATAATATTAAAACACCTAGTAGTTTGAAGAGAAAGAATCCTAATTCAAAAGCTAAATATAATCCTATATGGACTATTTCTTCTGTTAAAAAGATTTTAAAAAATCAAATGTATGTTGGTGATATGGTACAAAGTGTACAAACTAAAGTATCATATAAATCCAAAAAGAAAAAATCATTACCGAAAAGTAATTGGGATATAGTTAAAAATACCCATGAGCCATTAGTAGATAGATTTATATTTGAAAGTATTCAAAATAATATTAAAAGAACTACTAAAACTACTATTACTAAG
>CAVIRY010000132.1:1192-2832 GCA_963645255.1 bacterium | reverse complement strand
ATTATTGGTAAAATTAAAGGCTTTCTACCTGTTAATTCATTGATATATGGATATAGTTGTTCAGAAATGCTTGATTTTAAATTATTGTAATTTAATCTTTGTTCTGATAAACCAGCTTTAATTATTTGTTCGGCTTTATTTTCAATTTTCTTTATTAGTTCTTCATTTTCATTTACTAGTATAAAGCCTCTTGTTGTAATGTTTGGTTTAATTAGTAATTCTTTATTTTTCATATCAATATTTGCGATGACTACAAGAATTCCATCATTTGCCATTATTTTACGATCTTTTAAGACAGCACTTCCGACTTCGCCTATTCTGTTACCATCAACATATATATCAGCCCCTGGCATACTTTCTCCTTTTGTTACGACATGGTTCTTTAAAATTAGAGAATCACCATTTTTCAATATGAAAGTATTTTCTTTAGGTATTCCACAGTTTATACCAATGTCCGCTTGTTTTTTTAACATTCTGTAATCACCATGAAATGGCATTAAGTATTTCGGCTTTATTAAACGAATCATTAACTTTATTTCTTCTTCATTTGCGTGACCTGATGTATGTAAATCTGTTAAGACATTATTTGTATATACTTTAACACCTTTTAAGTAAAGTTTGTTGATTGTTTTTGAAATACTTAAGGCATTACCTGGGATTGCACTAGATGAGAATATAACAACGTCATCTGGTCTTAATTTTATTTGTTTATGAGTACCATTGGCTATTCTGGATAAAGCTGCTAAAGGCTCACCTTGACTACCAGTACATAAAATTGTAACTTCTCCAGGTTTTAAATTGTTTGCTTCTTCTGGTGTTATTAATAATTCCTTGTGATCTATATATCCACCATTAATTGAGATATTAATATTATTTTCCATACTTCTACCAAAGATACATATTTTTCTATTGTGTTTATAACACGTTTCAAAAATATGTTTTACGCGGTATATATTTGAAGCAAATGTTGCGATTATAATTCTGCTTGTTTTCCATTTATCAAACATTTCTCCTAACTGTTCATCTACAACGGATTCACTATTAGAAAATCCTTCATTTAGAGCATTTGTAGAATCACCAATTAAGATGTCAACACCTTTTTCACCGATAGAAGCCATTTTATATAAATCAGCCATTGGTCCAATTGGAGTTAAATCAAATTTGTAATCTCCAGTTGTAACAATTGTACCATCTGGTGTTGTTATACTGATTCCATGTGAATCTGGTATAGAGTGTGTTGTTCTGAAAAACTCAACTTCTATTTCTTGAAATTTTAATTTAGTATTTTCGGTATAGACAAATAAATTGTTATATCTGATATTTTTATCTTGTAATTTTACAGCTATTAATTCCTTGGCATGATTTGGAGCATAAATAGCAGGTATATTAATACTTTGCAGTAAAAATGGAATACTTCCAATATGATCTTCATGGCCATGAGTAATTAAAAGAGCTTTAATTTTATCTTCGTTTTCTTTTAAGAATGTAAAATCAGGTAAAACATAGTCAATTCCCATAAGTTCACTTTCTGGGAAACTAACTCCGGCATCAATAATAACAATTGAATCTTTATGCATTACACAATACATATTTTTTCCGACTTCTCCTAAACCGCCTAAAACAATTATTTTTGTTTCATT
>CAVIRY010000132.1:0-1182 GCA_963645255.1 bacterium | reverse complement strand
GTTTACAACGTCAAGTGTGTTTTCTTTTTACATTTTTTTTGATATAATTTTTGTAGGTGATTTTAATGGGATTATTTAATAAAATTAAAAATATGTTTAAAAATAATGATGTTTCAGTTGAAGAAGATGATAATTTAGTTACTGTTTCTTCTAATGAGGTTATTGAAGATGATGTAAAGAATGAAGTAAAAGAAGATGTAAAAGTATATGAAAAAGGTTTGACTAAATCTCGTGAAGGATTTGTTTCAAAATTAGCGGAACTTACTAAGAGACATAAGAATGTAGATGATGAGTATTTTGATGAGTTAGAAGAAATACTTATAATGGCTGATATTGGTGTTAATACAGTAATGGATTTTATTGAACGCTTAAGGAGACGTGTATATAGTGAAAAGATAGAGAGTCCAGAATTACTTAAGGAAATTATAGTTGATGAGTTATTTATTATTTATGTTAATGATAGTGTATTGGTAAATAAAATTAATTATAATGCGTCTGGTCCTACTGTTATATTGTTTGTTGGTGTTAATGGAGTTGGTAAAACTACTAGTATTGCTAAGGTGGGTTGGAAGTTAAAAAATGAAGGACACAAAGTCTTGCTTGTTGGAGCTGATACTTTTAGAGCGGGAGCTGTTGAACAACTTATGGAATGGAGCGATAAAGTAGGAGTTTCATTTTATGGAAAAGATGAAGGTGCTGATCCGGCTAGTGTTGTTTATGATGGTGTAAAAAAAGCAATAGATGAGGAATTTGACGTTGTTCTTATTGATACGGCTGGTAGACTTCAGAATAAAGTTAATTTAATGAAAGAATTAGAAAAGATGAATAAAGTAATTTCTAATTTAGTTCCAAATGGACCTAGTGAGACTTTACTTGTAATTGACGCAACAACTGGTCAAAATGGTATTAGTCAAGCTAATGCATTTAAGGAAATTACTAATATTACAGGAATAGTACTTACTAAACTTGATGGTACAGCAAAAGGGGGAATAGTTTTAGCTATAAAAGAAAATGTTGGAATACCAGTTAAGTTTATTGGACTTGGTGAAAGAAAAGAGGATTTACAGGTATTTGATATTGAGAAATATATTTATGGATTATTCAAGGATTTAATGTAGGTGGTATTATGGAAGAAGTTATTTATTTAAATGAATTGTATGACTTTTATGAATCTTTGTTAAC
>CAVIRY010000131.1:0-4491 GCA_963645255.1 bacterium | reverse complement strand
ACTAAGTATTCAGAACAATGGGAAAAGATGGATATCTTAGAAAAAACTATTAAAAATCGTAAAGGAAGAGAAAACTTTGTTTTCTATGATGGACCAGCTACAGCTAATGGGATGCCTGGAATTCATCATATGATGGCTAAGTTATTAAAAGATACTGTATGTAAATATAAAACAATGAAAGGGTATCGTGTTTTAAGAAAAGTAGGATGGGATACTCATGGTTTACCAGTAGAAGTACAAGTTGAAAAACAATTAGGATTTACTGATAAAAGTGATATTGAAAAATATGGAATTGAAGAATTTAATCAAAAATGTCGTGAGAGTGTTTGGACTAATGAAAAAGCATTTTCTAAGTTTACTAGAGAAATGGGACAATTTATTGATTTAAAACATCCTTATGTTACATATGATAATGATTATATTGAAACTGAATGGTGGATATTAAAGAAGATTTTTGATGACGGATATATTTATGATGGTTTAAAAATTGTTCCTTGGTGTCCAAGATGTGGAACTGGTCTTGCATCACATGAAGTTGCTCAAGGATATAAAGAAGTTTCAGTTAATACTGTTTATGTACCATTTAAGTTAAAGAGTCAAGAAAATACTTATTTCTTAGTATGGACAACTACTCCTTGGACATTGATTGCTAATGTTAGTTTGTGTGTTAATCCAGATGAAGTATATGTTAAATGCTTATCAAGAGGACACAACTTTATAGTTGCTAAAGCTTTAGCAAATGAAGTATTAGGTGATGAATATGAAGAAGTAGCAGAATATAAAGGTAAAGATTTAGAATATTTAGAATATGAACAATTAATGCCATTTTTGAAAGTAGATAAAAAAGCATTCTATGTTGCTTGTGATAATTACGTTACTATGTCTGATGGTACTGGTATTGTTCATCAAGCTCCTGCGTTTGGACAAGATGACTATGAAGTTGGATTAAAATATGATTTACCATTATTAAATCCAGTAGGAGAAGATGGTTGTTATACTGATGGGCCTTGGAAAGGTAGACTTGTTGTTGATCCAGAGTTAGAAGTAGATATTATTAAATATTTAGCTAGTGAAGATAAACTATTTAAAAAACAAAAAATGATACATGATTATCCACATTGTTGGAGATGTAAAACACCTTTAGTTTATTATTCTAAGCCATCATTATATATTAAGACAACTGCTAAGAAACAAGAAATTATTGAAGAAAATAATAAAGTTCATTGGCATCCAGAATTTGTTGGTGAGAAGAGATTTGGTAACTGGCTAGAAAATATGAATGACTGGGCAATTTCTCGTAATAGATACTGGGGTACTCCAATTCCTTTATGGAGATGTAGTTGTGGTCATGATATTATGATCGGTTCTAGAAAAGAATTAAAAGAAAAAGCAATAGAAGAAATTGGAGAAGATATTGAATTACATAGACCATTTGTTGATGACGTTCATATTAAATGTCCTAAATGTGGTGGAGTAATGACTCGTGTTAAGGATGTAATTGACTGTTGGTTTGATTCAGGAGCTATGCCTTTTGCACAATATCATTATCCATTTGAAAATAAAAAATTATGGGAAAGTCAATTTCCAGCAGATTATATCTGTGAAGGAATAGATCAAACTAGAGGTTGGTTCTACTCATTATTAGTTGTTTCAGTATTTGTAAAAGGAATTAGTCCATATAAAAATGTATTAGTAAATGATTTGTTATTAGATAAATTTGGACATAAAATGCATAAATCTAAAGGAAACGCTATTAGTCCTTTTGAAGTAATGGAAGCTAATGGTGCAGATACAGTAAGATTTTATATGTTATATGCATCACCAGTATGGACACCATTGAAGTTTGATGAAGATGGATTAAAAGAAATTTATTCAAAATATATTTCAACATTTAAAAATGCATATTCATTCTTTGAAATGTACGCTAATGCAGATAATATTGATCCAAGAGAATATGATATTCCAGTAAAAAATCGTGAATTAATTGATCGCTGGTTAATATCAAAACTTAATAACTTAATTAAAAAAGTTAATGAAGCATATGAAGAGTATGATTTAAATAAAGCAGCTAAAGCTATCGTACCATTCTTAAATGATGATTTATCTAATTGGTATATTAGAAGTAATAGAAGACGTTTCTGGGATAGTGAATTAACAGAGTCTAAAAAGTCAGTTTACTTAACTACATATGAAGTATTATTAGCATTATGTAAACTATGTGCTCCTATGACACCATTTATTACAGAAGAAATATATCAAAAATTAACAGGTAAAAAATCAGTACATTTAGAAGATTTCCCAGTAGAAAATACAGACTTAATAGATGAAGTAGTAGAAGAAAGAATGGACTTAGTAAGAGATATTTGTTCTTTAGGAAGATTCGCAAGAGAAGAAGTAAATATAAAAGTTCGTCAGCCAATAAAAAGTTTATTCTTGCCAAAGAGTGATCAAATGATTATAGGGGACTTAGTATCAGTAATTAAAGAAGAATTAAATGTAAAAGAAATAGTATTTAAAGAAGATATGACAGAATACTTAGAATATATAGTTAAACCTAACTTTAAAGTATTGGGTAAAACATTAGGAGCTAAAGTTAAAGAATTACAAGAAATACTTTCTAAGTTAACAAGTAAAGAAATAGCATTAATAAATGAAGATGGACTTATAGTTAAGTTAGATGGAGAAAACTTTAAAATTACTAGTGATATGGTATTAATTTCTTTAAAACAAAAAGAAGGTTATACTGCTAGTAGTAATAATCGTACTTGTATTGTACTTGATACAGAACTTACTAAAGAATTAATTTTAGAAGGTTTAGCAAGAGAATTTGTACGTAATGTTCAAAGTCTTAGAAAAGAAGCAGATTTTGTTATAACTGAACATATTAAAGTTTATTATAATGGTACTGATGATGTTGATTTAATGCTTAATATGTATAAAGATTATGTTATGAGTGAAGTATTAGGTGATGAGTTAATAAAAGATGTTAGTTTAACTGATATGGTTGAATTAAATAATGAAAAAGTTGCGATAAAAGTTGAAAGAGTTTAATTATAAAGTTAAACTCTTTTTCACTTGTTTTGATGAGCTAATTATAGTAGAATTAGTATGAAGAGAAAGGGATTGATTTTATGGCTAATGAAGAGTTAATTGAATTACGTAATAAGTTTATTTTAGGTGTTTGTGTATCTTTAGTAATAACATTACCAATTTTATTTTTCTTTATTGTAAGATATTCAAGTGTTAAGTCTAAGGTTTATAACGCTTATAGAGCAGAAAAAACTTTTGTTGTTTATGTTACTGATTCTTCTTGTGATAAGTGTAGTATGGTTGAGAATAAGTTAAAGGATTTAGATGTTAGTTATATAGAATATAATTTATCTAAAGTTAGAGATAAAGATTTAGTTATTTCTAAGTTTGGTGTAAAGGAAAGTACTTTGGTAGCACCTTCTCTTATTTATGTGAAGAATGGTGTATCGATGCTTAATTTGTTGAATATTTCTAGTGAAGAAGAAATTGATGGTTTTATTAATTATATGGGTACAGTTTAAGAGGTGAAGATATGAGTAAAGGTGTTGCGTTAGTTACTGGTAGTAATAGAGGTATTGGTAGAAGTACTGTTTTAGAGTTTGCTAAAGCAGGTATTGATGTAGTTATAAATTATTGTCATCATGAAGAAGAAGCAAAAGAATTAGAAAAGTATATTAAGGATAATTATGATGTTGATGTACTTGTTATAAAGTGTGATGTTTCTAAAGAGGACGAAGTAGAGTTTATGGTTAATACTATTGTTGATAGATTTGGTAGGATTGACTTTTTAGTTAATAATGCTAGTGTTGCAAGAGATAGTTTACTTTTAGATAAGTCTGTTAAAGAATTTAGAAGAGTACTTGATGTTAATTTACTTGGTACTTATTTATGTAGTAAGTATGTTGGTAAAGTTATGTTAGAAAATAGAAAAGGTAAGATTATTAATGTTTCTTCTACTAATGCAATAGATACTTATTATCCTGAGAGTTGTGATTATGATGCCTCTAAAGCTGGAGTTATTTCTTTAACACATAATCTAGCAAGAGAGTTTGCACCGAATATTTATGTTAATTGTGTATGTCCAGGCTGGGTTAAAACTGATATGAATAAAGAGTTGTCTTTGGAACAAGTTAATGAAGAAAGAAAAAAAATATTGTTAGGAAGATTTGCTGAGCCAGAAGAAATTGCGAAAGTTATTGTATTTTTAGCTAGTTCAAAAGCTAATTACATTAATGATTCTATTATTAGAGTAGATGGTGGCAAGTATAATAATTAGGAGGGTTTTTATGTATAATAATTTAGGTATTTTAGAAGAAGTAGTTGATTTAGTAAATAAATGTGAAATTGATTGTTTTGAAGAGTTTGCTAAAATAGATGAGGCTTGTTCTTTTAATAGTTTAAAAGTTTTAGCTAGTTTCCATAGAAATAAAGTAAGTGAAGCACATTTTACTGGTACTACTG
>CAVIRY010000130.1:0-3828 GCA_963645255.1 bacterium | reverse complement strand
CTTGTCAACATATTTATCGCCAAACCTTTACTTTTTTTTCTACAATTACATTGTACCAATTAATTACTTGTTTTACAAGAACTAACTAATCATTCCAAAATAAATCATAAATAAACTAGCTATAACTAATAACCAAATAAATAGCTTACTAAATAAATATGTATGACATTTCTTAGTCTTACCATCAATAACCATTGATTTAATTTCAACATAAGGAACAGGACTACGTCTATACCATCCTTTAACAACAATATTCTTATCTACATAATTACCAGCTTTAAATAAAGCAAATATCTTATTAATAATATAAAAAGGCTGATTATAATCTAAAAATACAATTCCTGTATTATCTTGAATAACAAAGTCCTCATTAAATATACATCCAGGATTACCTCTACCTATAATTTTTCCATTTAAAATACAAGGTATAGCGGTAACCTCAGAAACTTTAACTTCACCAAGTAAAGCATCTACTGTAGTCTCTTTATAATTAGAATTAGGATATTTTCTTCCAAATGTAATAAATGAAGATAACCCTGTTAATAAAATTACTACACCAATCGAAACAATATAAGTATTATCAGGTGACCCACCAAAAGTAAATAATACAAATGAAAAGCCAACAATAAATACAATTACAGGCAAAAACTTAATTAAAATTTCAACTAAGAAATCATCTACATAAGATTCAGTTTTTTCTAAATCAAATTTAATATAAGGTTCCATTCCATATTTACTACTCATATTAGAAAGAGCCATTAATCTTTTAGATATTAATGGATGAGTAGAATTTAATTCATACCATTTAGCCCAAACATTCCACATTTCCCATTTCATAGCACTCTTAATTTTATCTTTTGAAACTTCACCATTATTATAACTACTAACAATAAGTGTCTTAGATGTTCTAGAATCAAATATACCTAAAGTATTCTTAGAAGAAACAGAAAGTTTTCCATCTCTACCAGCACTAGCACTAAGTCCATAACCTATTTTTACTAATGCCGATGCTAATAAATTAGGATTTTTTAACTCTTCTGCTGAAAAACTATCTGCATAATATTCTCTAACTCTAGAAAACCATAGAATTACATATTGACAAATTATATATAATATATAAGCAACATAACCAATTACTGCTAATTTAGATTCATTTTTATCGCTAGAATCAACGTCTTTAGCAAATATCTCATAAACAGCATATAAAATTAAAGGAACCAATTGAGCAATTGTCATAAGTGCCATATCATAATGAACAGCATGACCTAGTTCATGACCAACTACAGCTTTTACTTCATCTTCACTCAATAACTCAAATGTACCTCTAGTCAAAACAATTCTAGCATCATTTTTAGTATGCCCATAAGTAAAAGCATTAGGAGCTCCATCATTAATATATCCAATTCTAGGATATTTCATATTATGTTCCTGACATACTTTAATAATAAATTCTTTTAAATATGCAGGCATCTCCATATCAAATCTAGCTCTATAAAACCATCTCATTGACAAATCTGTTAAAAATGGAGATATTAAAAACTGTAACACTATAGCAGCAATCAAAATTAATAATGTAAATAAAACCGATACTCCTGAATAATAACATACAGGAATAATTATAATTGCTAAAATACCATACAAAACAGACATAGTAATTAAAGATATTCCTGCTAAACCTTTCTTCACTACACTTCACCTCTTCAAAATAAGAATATCATAAAAAATAAAATAATATACTAAAATTATTAAAAAAAGATAATTATTACTGTAAACTATCTAGGTAATAAACTCAAACTTACCTTTCCCTTTTCTAAAGAAATATCATCAACATAACAATCAACTATATCTCCAACACTAACAACTTCACTAGGATGTTTAATATATTTAGTAGTTAATTTAGAAATATGAGCAAGTCCATCATTATGAAGACCAATATCTATAAAAGCCCCAAAGTCAACAACATTTCTAACAGTACCTTGCAACTTCATACCAATACTCAAATCTTTTATATCTAATACATCACTTTTAAGTAAAGGTTGTGGCATCTCATCTCTAGGATCTAAATTAGGTTTTTTTAAAGACGCAACTACATCTTCTAAAGTATAAATATCTGTATTAAGTTTATCTTTATATTCATCTAAATTAATAGTATCAAGTTTTTTAATTAACTCACTCTTACCTATCATATCTTTAGAATAACCTAAATCATCTAATAGTTTTAAAGCAATATCATAACTTTCAGGATGAATAGCTGTTGAATCTAATATATTATCACCATCTACTACTCTTAAGAAACCAATTGCTTGTTCATAAGCTTTATCAGATAATAGTTTTTTCTTCTTTATTTCTTCTCTAGATGTAATCTTACCTATTTTTTCACGATACTCTATAATTTTTTCTATTGCTTTCTTAGTAATACCAGAAACATACTTCAATAATGAAGGGGAAGCTGTATTAATATTAACTCCTACACTATTAACACACTTTTCAACTACAAAATCTAATGAACTAGAT
This sequence comes from bacterium, assembly GCA_963645255.1. Classification (GTDB taxonomy): domain Bacteria; phylum Bacillota_I; class Bacilli_A; order RF39; family UBA660; genus CAG-877. The sequence goes on along the minus strand of CAVIRY010000130.1, from coordinate 1,314 downwards.
AATTTCTTTTGTGATACATCATGTTGATACAAACCAACACCTATACCATCAGGTGGAATTTTAACAAGTTCAGCTAAAGGATCTTGAAGTCTTCTTCCAATACTAACTGCACTTCTTTTTTCAACAGCCAAATCAGGAAATTCTTCTATCGCAATAGGAGAAGCACTATATATTGAAGCTCCTGCTTCTGAAACGATTACATATTTACAATCTAAGTTATATTCTTTAATCATATCAGCACAAAACTTTTCAGATTCACGAGAAGCAGTACCATTACCTATCGCAATAATTGATACATTATATCTTTTTATAAGTTGTACAACAACCTCTTTAGATAAACGTACTCTTTCTTCTGTATTATTATTTAAAAATGGTTTTATAACTGTTGAATCTAAATACTTACCATTTTTATCAACAACTGCTAATTTACATCCATTAACAAACCCAGGATCAAATGCTAAAACAACTCTTTCTTTCATTGGTGGAGTTAAAAGTAAAGCTTCCAAATTCTTACCAAAATTATCTATTGCTGCTTCTTCCCCTACCTCTGTTAAATCACTTCTAATTTCTCTTTCAATAGAAGGAGAAATTAATCTCTTATAAGAATCATTTATAGCCTCTTTTACAACATCAACAACAAAAGATTTATCATTTTTAATAAGTTTCTTCTCTAAATAAGAAATAATTCCATCTTTATCTATATCAATACTAACACTAAGTACTTTTTCATTTTCCCCTCTATTTAAAGCAAGTATTCTATGTGGCTTAACATACTTAACCGGCTCTTGAAAAGAATAATACATTTCATATATCTTATTAGGATCTATATCATCACTTTTTTTCTTACTAGAACAAATAATACCATTTTTATAAAAATAACTACGTATCCATTTACGATAACTAGCATTATCACTAATCCATTCAGCAATAATATATTTAGCTCCTTCAATACATTTTTCTTCTGATAAATCTTCTTTTACAAATTTCTTTGTAATATCTTCTAAACTACCATTAGTAGGAAAACTCATAATTATTTTAGCTAAAGGTTCAAGTCCTAAAGCAATAGCTTCTGTTGCTTTAGTCTTTTTCTTTTCTTTATAAGGTCTATATAAATCTTCTACTTCAACTAACTTTGAACAATTAAGAATAGAATTTTTTAATTCTTCTGTAAGAAGTCCTTTTTCATCTATTAAACGTATAACGTCTTCTTTTCTTTTTAGTAAATTAACTTGATACTCATAAACTTCATTAATTTTTCTAATAGCTTCTTCATCTAATGCTCCTGTTGCTTCCTTTCTATATCTTGCTATAAAA
>CAVIRY010000129.1:0-5757 GCA_963645255.1 bacterium | reverse complement strand
CCTTTACATTATCAAAATCTGTATAATAGAATGCGTTAAAAATATCGCTTTGTTTAGGATAGATAGTTTTATTTTTGTATTCTTGACTAACAAATTTCATTAATTCTTTGAAGTAATCTTTTTCAAACTCTTCTTTTAATATAGCATCCCAGCCATTTCCTATCATGGATAATTCCTCCTACTTATGATAACTTTCATTATTTTTTATTTTAAATGCTCTATATATCTGTTCTAATAATATTACCCTGAATAATTGATGTGGAAATGTCATTTTTGATATTGATAAATGGTAATTTGACATTTCTTTTATCTCAGTACTTAGTCCATAACTACCACCAATGATAAAGGTAATATTACTTGCTTCTAATTGAATATTCTCTATCTTTTTAGAAAATTCTACTGAGTCTAGCTGTTTTCCTTCGATTTCTAAAGTTATTATGTAATCTTTTTCTGATATGTGTTTTTTTATTTTTTCTGCTTCTTTATTAAGAGTCTTGTCTATATTATCAAAGTTTTCGTCTTTTAATTCTATTATTTCAAGACTTGTATATTTTGTTAGTCTTTTTTGGTATTCAGCAATAGCATCTTTTAAATAGTTTTCTTTAATGCCACCTATCGCAATTATTTTAATCATATTACACCTCTATTATAGGACTAGGATCATGTTGATGAGCAACGATAATGTTTAGGTTGCTGTTGCTTATTGTATCTTTTACAGTAGTTAAAGCTAACTCTTCGGTGTTGTTTGTTTCACTTAGGTGTGCTAGTACTATATTTTTTGTATTATCTCCAATTATTTTTTGAAGATATTTAGCTGTTGTAGTATTTGATAAATGGCCCTTATCACTAATTACTCTTTCTTTTAAAAATCTCGGATAAGGTCCATCCATTAACATTTTTTCATCGTGATTACTTTCTATTATGTAACAGTCTTTTTCAGTCATTTTAACTAAGAATTTTCTGTTTATATAGCCTGTATCTGTTACATAAACAAGGGTTTTTCCGTTATTTTCAATTATGTAACCTACTGATGCTGGAGCATCGTGTGATGTGTGTATTAATTCTATATTTAAGTCACCAATTGAAAAATTATCATCTATAAATACGCATGATTCTTTTTCTACTACTTCTTTTAGACTATCATACATTTTTTCTGGAATATATACTTTTAATTTTGTGTGTTTTATTAAGGACGCTAGACCGTTTATATGGTCTTTGTGACAATGGGTTATTAAAATTCCGGTAAAATTATCTAAAGAAAGGGAATCCTCTTCTAAATTCTTTTTTAGAGTTAGATAGGAAATTCCCATGTCTATTACTATTTTTGCATTATTAGTAAATACAACTGTACTGTTCCCTTTAGAACCGGACGCTATTACTTTGAATTTCATTAATAATAGTTCATAGCATTTAGAGCTCTACTTCCAGAACGGTATGGATATCCTTGCCATAATGAGAAGTGTAAATGAACTCCTGTTGCCATTCCTGTTTGTCCCATGCCACCAATGACTTGTCCTTTTGTCACTGTATCACCAACACTAACATATCTACATCCTGGACACAAATGTGCGTATAGAGTATAGTATCCGTTATGATGGTCTATTGTTATATATTCTCCATTGTCTCCGTAGCCACCGGCATATGATCCTGTTTTCTTTTTTGATTCTACAACAGTACCTGACTGAGCAGCAAATATATTTGAACCATAGCCACAGCCCGCTATATCTGTACCATCATGTAATGTTCCCCATCTATATCCAAATGATGATGAAATTGACGAACATGATGCAGGCCATCCCCATTCTCCTTTTGTAGGGAGAACAGCTCCATATCCATAATAACTTGACTTTTTACCACCTTTTATAATTATTTCAGTTATTGGTTCTCTAATGGTCTCTGTTTCTACATTAACCAAACTTGTAATTTCACCATTAACCTTTTGTATTTTATTGCTTACTTTATTTAGGCCATTTACTCCTTTTTGAGCAACTTCTGTGTAACCTACATATTTGTCATTATCATATCGTGTTTCTGTAGTAAACTTTTTTTCCTCTTCTGTAACTACATAATCCCATTCAACAACATTAAATTGTGGTTTTAATATACCCAATGTAACTTCTTGTCCTGAATATAATAAGCTATTAGCACTACTGATACTAGGATTTGCTATTAAAAATTCTTCTGTTGAAATTTTATTATTAAAAGCTACATCTTCTATTGTATCTCCTGGTTGAACCGTATATTTTTGTTGCTCTGAGGTTGTTCCAAATAACAAATATTTACTTAATTCTTTTGAATCTTGGTAAATTTCTTTATCTATAGGTATTTTTTGTTTCTTTATTGTTATAGTGTTTTCAATATAAATTTTTTCAATAATTTTACCTGTGTCTTTTATTTCTTTTTGAGTATTATTTGCAAAGGCTTCGTAATCTTCAGCTGGTACAAATGATTTTACTATATTTTCAACAGCTTCTGAAAAAACATCTTTTTCTAGAACATATATTACTTGTTTTTTTCCTTTTATTGTTTTACCAGTAGAAGCATCTTTTGTATCTAGTCCTTTTATAGTTATTGCATAACCAGAGATAGTAAATGGCGAAATATCTTTGATTTTATTATATATTTTTTCTACTGATGTTAAGTCATTATCATATGTTATTTCTTTAACAATATCCAAATCGGATGGAATATATACTTTATCTACATTATATTTTTTCTTTACTTCTGACTGTTTCTTATTAATGTACTCTTCAAGACTTTGTTTTGATTTAATTATACCTAATGATTCACCTTTTAAATAGACGTGATATACGGTATGCGTAGTTAGTCTTTTAGGAGTAAAACCAGTTACTAGAAAAAGACTTAGTACTAATGTTATTGATAAAATTATTGTTAATTTATTTTTTTTCACTAGTTAGCCTCCTTATTCTCTCTTTTTAGATTTAAGAATGTTGAAGTATTTTTTTTGAATAGTAATTCTATTGTTGCGGTTGGTCCATTACGATGTTTTCCTATTATTAATTCGCTGATACTTGTATTATCTTCTGTACGAGCTTCTTTATTGTAATAGTCATCGCGGTATAAGAAAGCTACAATATCAGCATCTTGCTCAATTGAACCTGATTCTCTTAAGTCACTCATCAATGGTCGCTTATCTTCTCTTCCTTCTACACTTCTTGATAACTGTGATAACGCTATTATCGGTACGTTTAATTCCATCGCAAGTGTTTTTAAACTACGTGAAATATCTGATACTTCTTGTTGACGATTTGCTCCATAATTTTTACCACCGGAAATTAATTGTAAGTAGTCGATTATAACTAGACTTAATCCTTTTTCACTACTTGCGAGTCTACGACATTTAGCTCTAATTTCACCAATTGTAATACCTGGCGTATCATCAATTACTAAATTTGTATTTGATAGTTGTGATACTGCTTCATTTATTCTTTTCCAGTCATTATTCATTAAATTACCGGTACGTAATTTGAATCCTTCTAATTGACCAAGGGATGATAAAATACGCATAGCCAATTGCTCAGCACTCATTTCCAAGTTAAAAACAGCGACGCTTTTATCTTGAGTCATAGCGGCGTGTGTTGCAAGATTAAGTGCAAAAGCAGTTTTTCCCATTGCAGGTCTTGCTGCTATAATGATGAATTCATTAGGATGTAGTCCTGTTGTTAGTTTATCTAAATCATACCAACCAGTTGCTAAACCAGTTATTTCACTCTTGTTTTCTGATAAACGTTCTAAATCAGACTGAGTTTTTAATAAAACATCTTTAATACTTCTAAATTCACTAGATTTCCTATTTTTAACGATATTTAATATTTTCTTTTCTGAACTATCTAATATTTCATTTACTGTTTCATCTGTTCTATATCCTTCCGTTGCTATATCATTAGCTGTTTCTATAAGTCTCCTTAAAATAGCTGTTTCTTCTACGTTTTGAATATAGTAATCAACGTTACTAGCTGTTGGCACAAAGTTTAATATTTCTGTTAAATATTCTACTCCGCCAACTTCATTAAGCTCATTTTTCTTTTTTAAATGACTTGTTATAGTCGTTAAATCTATTGGTGTTTTTTCCTCTGCTAAATCCATCATAGCTGTAAATATTTTTGCATTTTTTTCACTATAGAAAGATTCTGGTAGGAGGCTTTCAGTTGCTTTTTGTAAGGCATACTTTGATAAGAAACATGCTCCTAAGACTGACTCTTCTGCTTCTAAGTTATTTGGCATTATTTTGTTAGCCATTGGACATCACCTCACTTTACTAGATGTACTTTTACAGTTGCTTTAATATTTCCGTATATATTTATGTTTACATTATGAAAGCCAAGTGATGATATTTGATTACTATTATCTATTTGACTCTTTTCTATTTTATAACCTTTTTCTTGTAGGCTATCTTTGATTTGTTTTTGACTGATACTTCCAAACACCCTATCATTTTCACCAGTTTTTACTTTAAATTCTAATACTTCTTTATCAAGTTTTGCTTTTAGTTCTTCAGCTGATTTTTTGTTTTTTAAATCTTCGTCAGCTTTTTTCTCTTTTTCGTGTTCAAGTTTTGATAAGTTTTCCTTAGTTTTTATTACAGCATAACCGTTTTTGATAAGAAAGTTTTGGGCATATCCATCTTTTACGTTTTTTATTTGTCCTTTCTTACCTTGATTTTTTAAATCTTTGATAAAAATTACTTCCATACTATTCACCCTCCTGATCTTGTATTTCTTTTTTTAACATCTGTTCTACTTTACTTATAGTTGTCTTTTCAAATCTAGCAGCTCCATTGTATGTATCACCGCCACCACCTAGTTTTTCTAAGATTTTACTTATGTTGTAGTTTCCTAAGCTTCTAGCACTAATTCCTACGGTATCTTTACCAATTTTACCAATGACAAATGATGCTTCTATATTATTAAAGAATAGTAATGTATCAGCAACTTTAGCTAAGTCTTCTCTTCTATATATTGTATATGGTGTTGCTTTTGTAAAAGCTATTTTATTGTTTATAGTTTGAATATCAGCTAATAGTTTTTGTCTTTCGGTGTATTCCATTATATCCTGTTTTAAAAGGTATTGTACTTTTTTAGCACTGGCACCTAAACTTGATAGGTAGTATGCAGCGTAGTATGTTTCTGCTGTTGTTTTTAATGTGAAGTTGTTGGTATCTAAAACGATTCCTGATAATAAAACAGTGGCATAATACGGTTCTAATTCAACATCATAGTATTCTATTAACTCTGCTATCATTTCACAAGCACTAGATACTTCGTTGTCTATTATTGTAATAGCTCCCTTTATAGTTGTTTTTGATGTGTCATGATGGTCTATAATAACTTTTTTTTCTATTTTTTTCAATAGGTCTTTGCTTTGTACTAATTCTGTTTTATTTGTATCTAATATAATTAAAAGATTTTTGGATAGTTTTGGATATAAATATCTATCTACTTCTTCACTTCTGATTATTTTTATACAACCTTCTAGTTCCCTTAATACTTTTTCAACACCTAATTCATGATTTTTATCATCTATTATTATGTAGCAATTTTTCTTTTTTTGACCTAGTACAGTACTAAGTCCAATACAACTCCCAAGTGCATCTAGGTCTAGATCTTTATGAGCCATTAAAAAGACGTTTTTACTTCCACGTATTGCTTTATTTAGTTCTCTTCTTTTATTAATAATTTTCATACGTCCTCCTATCAAATGTCAACTATATTATATAATAGTTTACCTATTTTGTCT
>CAVIRY010000128.1:0-2786 GCA_963645255.1 bacterium | reverse complement strand
ATTCAGATATTGTAATACTTCTAGATAAAAGTAAAAACTTTGACTTATACAAAAAAATATTTGAATACTTACATATTCCTTTATCTATAGAAAAAGATTCATCACTTCGTAAAGATCAAGATATTTTAGTAATAAAAAGTCTTTTAAAATTCTTAATTTCTATTAAAAAAAATAATTATGAACAAGACTTCAAATATAGTTTTTTCTCCCTAGGAAGAAGTTTTCTCTTTAACTTATCTGATGAAGAACTATATCATTACTATGTAACAAATACTATTAAAGAAAGTCCAATTTACTTAAAGTGTTTAGAACTAGTAAAAAATATAGATGTAACACCAGCAGGAGAATATATAAACTATATCCTAGATGAATTAGATTATGATGAAAAGCTACTAACATTAGGTGATATTTCCTCATATCGTACTAGAAGAGAATATATTTATAATTTAGTAGAAGACTATGTATCAACTGGAAATACTATTTATGATTTTATTACTTACTTAGATGAAATCTATAATAATGATTATGACTTAAAGTTTAAAATTAATACATCAGGTTCTAATAGTTGTAAGATAATGACTATTCATAAATCAAAAGGACTAGAATTTCCAATATGTTACTTTGCTGGATTCTCTGGTAGTTTTAACATAAGTGAATTAAAAGAAAAAATAGTTTATGATAATAAATACGGTATTGTTCTTCCTAAAGTAGATGAATACTATAAAGAAACAATAATAAAAACTCTCCTAAAAAGATCTGTTAAGCAAGAAGAAATATCTGAAAAAATAAGACTCTTATATGTAGCAGTAACTAGAGCTAAAGAAAAAATGATTATAGTTATGCCTGAACAAGAAGAAACTAGTGAAGTAAAAGATATAGTTCCAATATATGAAAGAAATAAATATAATAGTTTTTTATCAATTATGAAAAGTATATATACTACTTTATTGCCATATATAATAAAAGTAATACCAGAATGTAGTAAAGAGTATCAAAAAATATTATCACTAAGTAGTGAAGAAGAACTTTTAGAAAAAGAAGATACTATAAATGTAGAAGAACTAGATCTAAAAACTGAAACAGTCGAAGAAAGTCATTTTTCAAAAGAATCTCTTCATATCTTTACAGAAGAAGAAAACAAACTAATGGCTTTTGGTACAAAAGCACATGAAATATTAGAAACTTCTAACTTTAAAGATTTAGATTCAATAGAAGATGAAACAATTAAGAAAAAAGTCTCTTCATTTATAAAATCTGACTTAATAAAAGATAATATCAACTGTCCAATGTATAAAGAGTATGAGTTCATCTATGAAGAGAATAATAATATCGCTCATGGAATAATTGACTTATTAATAGAAAGAGAAGATAAGATGATTATTATTGATTATAAGTTAAAAAATATTAATGACGAAAACTATGATAAGCAGTTATTTGGCTATCGTAAAGTAATCGAAGAAAAAACTAATAAACAAGTAGAATGTTATCTATATTCAATATTAGATGAGGTATATAGAAAAGTATAAAATAACTAAGATATAGGAGAGTTGTATATGAATATAATTTTTATGAGACATGGTGAAGCTACTGATAACGTTAAAGGACTAATTTCAGATAAAGAAATATATTGGTCTATTTTAACTGATTCTGGTATTAAAACAGTGGAAGAGTCTATTAAATTGCTACCAGAAGTAATAGATAAAATCTATGTCTCTCCTTTACCTAGAACTATTGAAACTGCTCACTTAGTTTATAAGAAGTATAAAGAAAGTAAAAGAGTAATTGAAAATAGAATTCGTGAACTAAATTATGGAAAGTACTCAGGGCAAAAAAATAATGAGGATCTTGATAACACTAGAATAAAACAAGTAGAAGGAGACTACTTCATAAGACTTGGTGATACTGGCGAAAATAGATTTGAAATAGAGTCTAGATTATCAGAGTTTTTAAATGATGTATACAAAGATAATTCCTCAAAAGATACAATACTAATAATTGCACATGGTTCAGTTACTTCATACATGAAAAGAATTTTAAATATAAAAACTCCTCATCTTAAAACTGGTAAAGTAGAAGAGTTTAATAATGTTGACTTTTATTTTCTATTTAAACATTTAGAAAAACTAAAAGATATTGGAAATATGGAGATGATAAAATGAAAAAATATAATGTTATCGTTGTCTTTGATAAAGATTTAAAACAAACATTAATGTGTAAACGTACTAAAGAGCCATATAAAGATATGTTCAACTTGGTAGGCGGTAAAATAGAAAAAGAAAATGATGGATTAAATGAAGCGTATAGGGAATTAGAAGAAGAAACAAACATAACTAATAAAGACATTTCGCTAATACATTTTATGAATATTGAATATCTCGAATTTAACAAATCAATAGAAGTATATTATGGAATATTAAATAAAGAAGTTGAATTAGTAGAAGAAGTTAATAAGCTTGTTTGGGTTGATATTAATGATAATTTCTTTGATATGAAAAAATATGCTGGAGAAGGAAATATTGGTCATATAATAGAAGAGATTAAAATCAGTATGAATAGTTAAAACAATATAGAAAACCTATGTTGTTTTTCTTTTTCGGTGCTATGTTGTTTTTCTTTTTCGGTGCTGTTGAAATTATAGTAAATAACTGGTATACTAATAATAAGAAGAAAAATAAAAAAGTAAAGGTTTGGCGATAAATATGTTGACAAGGTATAAAATAAAGTCTATCCTTAGACAGACAGACAGACAGACAGACAGACAGACAGACAGACAGACAGACAGACAG
>CAVIRY010000127.1:0-3177 GCA_963645255.1 bacterium | reverse complement strand
TGTATTCACCTTTATAAATATCTCCTAAATCATACATCTTTTTAAATATATGTTGAACAACTTCTTTATGATGAGGATCTGTAGTTCTTACAAACTTATCATAACTAGTATTCATCAAATCCCAAATACTTTGAATTTGCTTAGCTATATTATCAACAAATTCCTTTGGTGAAACACCGGCCTCTCTAGCTTTCTCTTCAATTTTAATACCATGTTCATCAGTACCAGTCTGAAAATAAACATCATATCCATGTTGTCTTTTAAATCTAGCAATTGAATCTGCCAAAACTATTTCATATGTATTACCTATATGTGGCTTACCAGAAGTATAAGCAATAGCAGTAGAAATATAAAACTTTTTACTCATAATATCATCCTCCTTCAAATTTAATACCAAAAAAAAATATTATAAACATAAGGACGAGAAGACTCTCGCGGTACCACCTTATTTTATAATACTTCTGATATTATACACTCAAGCAGTTAACGCCTACCTACGATTATACCTACATATCGATATAATAGTTCAAAAGCCATACTTAAATTAATTTTTATACTCTTTCCCACCAAACAGAGTTCTCTTAATAAAAATTTAATTCAAGCTCTTCATCACAACATTTGAGATATGCATGAAGTATATCATATTTTTCTTTATTCTTCAATATGTTTTCCTAAAAATTGTGCAACTATACAAATTAATTTTTCATCTAATTTTGTTATATCAGCCTTATCAGATATAACCAAGACTAATCCTATAGCATCACCATTCATTATTATAGGATAAATAACATAAGATAGTTTTTCCTTTTCATTCTCAATTAATTCAACAGCATGAAGACTTGACTCAAATATAATTTTTCTATCTTTCATAACGCTTTCTAAATACCTAGAAATATTAGAATCAATATATTTTTTCTTTAAATTACCAGATCCGGCAACAAATTTATCTCTATCAGTTAGTAGTACTGTTTTTTTTATATTAGCATTAATTATTTCAACCAACTCTTTTGAAACATCATCCATATCTGACATCTTTGAAAACTTTTTTAAAGCTATCATCTCTCTATCAACAAATATTTCCAAAGACTCACCATCACGAATTCTCAGAGTACGTCGAATTTCTTTTGGAATAACAATTCTTCCTAAATCATCTACTCTTCTCACTACACCAGTTGACTTCATAAAATTATTCCTCACTTTCTTCATACTATTATTTTCTCTAGAACTACACTTTTTATACAAAAATATTTGTTTCTCATTTATATTATAATAAATATTTCCAAAAATTCCCTTGGTAAATATTTCCATAGATGTATCGTTTAATAATATTAAAAAGTATTTTTCATAAAGTTAAAAAAAAGACCGAAATATCCATCAGTCCTCACTCAACGTCAAATAATCTAGAATTTTCAATCGTAAATAAATATCTTTCACTCTGTTCTTTTATACTATTAGTCAATATCGTATCTTTTACCAAAATTTTAAAATCAATATTTTCAAACAACTGTTTCAAATAATTATTATTAAAGTATTTAGTAATATCAGTAATTATTTGATTTTTGATATTTAAATCTATCTCATCAAATAATAATTCAAGATTATCTAATATTTCAACATTTAAAGAATATTTAATTGAACTTTTAATTTCTGACTTTATAGTTTTATTAACACTTAAAAAATCTTTTTTCATTATTTTAATAGTATCATTATCACTATTTAATTTAAAATCATTTATTGTTTTTGATAAAATATCAATTCTAACATCTTTTAATGTACTACAAAATTCTAAACATTTACTACGATAATCATCTAACATATTATCCAACTTTTCAGCATTTAAAATTATTTTATTTTTCTTAGCCATATCCAAAAATCTACTTTTAATAACATCCATAGAATCTAATGGTGGTTTTTTCAATAAAGAAGCAATATCTTCATCAAATAAAGCATTTGTATTATTCACTAAAGTATCAACCAAAGCTCTTCTATAATTATCTAAATGAGTTTTTTTTAAATCTTCAACATTATTTGTCACATCATCACTCCTAGTATAATAAGTTTAACCAGTAAAAACTAATTTAGTCAATACTATTTTTATATCTATAATAAATTTTATCTAAAAGAGAAACCAAATAATAAACAGGATGTTTTTCTAATTTAATTATATCCAGTACAATAATCAAGTTGGGTCCTTTACTAATAAATCTAAACATATTAGAAATATGAAATGCATCCATAAAAATATCATCAACACTAACTTTATTAATTAATTCTTCCGATAAAACTATTTCTATTGAATTTTTATTTTGATGAACATTTTTAATATTTAGTTTTTGTGCTAATTTTTCAAACCATTCTTCATACATATAAATAGAAATATCTTCATTAATTTTTCCAAATCGATCCTCTAACTCTAATTTTACAATGTTAAATTTTTCCAATGAATCAACTTCATTAATTTTACGATGAATTTCAATTTTTAAATCGTCATCGCTAACATAACTATCATCAATATGCGTAGAAACATTAATTAATGGTTTAGTATCAACTTTTTCTGTTCCTTCGATTACAGTCTCATTTCGACTATTAACTTCTTCATTTAACATTTTTAAATATAAGTCAATACCAACAGAATCAATAAAACCAGCCTGTTCACTACCTAAAACATCTCCTGCTCCACGAATAGACAGATCTCTTGCTGCAATAGAAAATCCTGAACCAAGTTCAGTAAATTCTTTTATAACATTTAATCTCTTTTTAGCCTGCTCAGTCAAAATTTTTTTTTCATCGTACATCAAATATGCATAAGCAAATCTATCACTACGTCCAACACGTCCACGAATTTGATACAACTGACTTAAGCCAAACCTATCAGCGTCAAGTATTATTAATGTATTAACATTAGGAATATCAATGCCAGTTTCAATAATGGTTGTACATACTAAAATATCATATTTTTTATTTACAAAATCAAAAATTTTACTTTCCAACTCGTTTTTAGACATTTGACCATGCACAACAGCAATACTAGATTCTGGTACCAATTTTTGAATTTTTGATGCTTCCTCATCAATAGACTGAACTTTATTATAAAGAATATATACTTGTCCATTTCTACTTAATTCCTTGTAAATAGCATCCTTTAAAATCTGCATATTTTCTTGAATAACATAAGTT
>CAVIRY010000126.1:0-2903 GCA_963645255.1 bacterium | reverse complement strand
CCATAATTATAATACCCTCATTAGCACCAAAACCATCCATTTCAGTAAGCAATTGGTTTAAGGTTTGCTCCCTTTCATCATGACCACCACCAAGTCCAGTACCTCTCTGACGACCAACAGCATCTATTTCATCAATAAATATTAAACATGGTGCATTACGTTTTGCCTGTTGAAACATATCACGAACACGACTAGCTCCAACACCAACAAATAATTCAACAAAGTCAGATCCAGAAATGAAATAGAATGGAACATTTGCTTCTCCCGCAACAGCTTTAGCAAGTAAGGTTTTACCTGTACCTGGAGGGCCAAATAATAATATACCCTTAGGAATTCTAGCACCTAAACTTTGAAATTTCTTTGGATTCTTCAAGAAATCAATTATTTCTTTAACTTCTTCTTTTTCCTCTTTTAAACCAGCAACATCCTTAAAAGTAACTTTATTATTATCACTACTTAAACGAGCTTTACTCTTACCAAAATCTAATGAACTTTTATTTCCTGCTAATTGTCTATTTAAAAACCAAAAAGCAATACCTACTAATAATATTATTGGTAAAACATTAACAACAATTAAAAGTAATGATGAAGAATCAGGATCTGGTTCAACATTTAATTCAATATTCTGATTATCCGAAGCTTCCACTATCTTTTTCATTACCTCTTCACTTAAAGGTAATCTAGCAAAGAAAGTTTCATTATCAGCATAATCTTTTAACTTTCCTCTTGCTTCATATGTATAACCATTAGTTCTAGCAACCAACTCTAACTCAGTTATTTCCTTATTATCTAATTTTTCAATAAACTCATTATACGTTAATACATCTACTTTATTATTAGTAATACTAAAGAAAAAGAACATTCCAAGTACAACTAATGCAAAAAGTAAATACGGTAACAAACTTCTTTTCACAGTCTTCTTATCAATATTCACAATATTCCTCCTTAACTATATTTTAATATTATATCATAACTATCTACTTTTTTCTTATCAAATTTAGATTTTTTAACACCAGGTATCCATACTACTGTACCTTTTGAATCAACAACTATAGGCCATGAATCCCTATCTGTTAAATTAATCTTACTATCAATGAATATATCTTTAATTTTTTTAGTACCATCCATACCTTTAACAGCCATTTTATCTCCAAGTCTTCTAGTTCTAACAATTAATGGCAAAACAATTTCAGAACTATCAAGTCTACAAATACTATTACTATTATCAGAAGTATCTAAAACTCTTTCAATAACATGTCCATTTGGTAAAGTGGCATATTCATCAAATTCAATTTCATAGTTAGTTATTTCTAAAACATCACGCTTTAATTCTAACATATTATAACACTTATTAGCAATAACATCATTTGGTAAATTAACAAAACTATTAGCTCTCTTGCTATATATTAAATCCAATATTAAATCTATATGCTTATCCCCAACAAGTATTAAGTCATCTTGATAAAATTCACTAAGCAAATAATATAAAATTTCTCTTTGAATATAAAAGTCTTCTAATATAAATTTATCAATAACTAATGTATCCGCTAATAAAACTCTCTTCAAAGCCTTATCTCTTTCTTTATTAATAAAGGTACAGGCAGCTGACAAGTTATCGCTAAAACGCAAAAACTTTAAATGAACATTCTCATCTTCACTTTTTAAAAATGGTAATAAATATTTTCTATATCTATTTCTAGTATATTTATCTGAAGAATTAGTTTTATCAACAAAGTATTTAACATTATTCATCTCATCATATTCTTCTAATTCTTTCTTTGTATAATAAATCAATGGTCTAACTATTTTATAGTCAGTCATATCAACTATCTTTTTAAAACCAGAATAACCCTTCAAATTAGTTCCTCTAACAATTCTCATCATTATAGTTTCAACTAAGTCATCACCATGATGTGCAGTCATTAAATAATTAGCATTATATTTATACACTATATTTTCAAAAAAATTATACCTAATATTACGTGCCTCATTTTCAAAATTATCATCACCATATTCTTCTATCGTCATTGTTTCAAATAATATTGAATTCTTAACACAATATTCTTTTATATATAATGCTTCTTCAATACTTTCTACTCTAACGTTATGATTAACATGAGCAACAATCAATAGAAGTTTATATTTTTGACGTATTTTTAATAACATATCAACTAAAGCCATTGAATCAGGTCCAGCCGAACATCCAATAACTATAACATCACCAATATTAAATTTAAAATTATCCTCAATACTAATCATAATTCCTCCAAACAAACAATGTTATTATATCATTAAAAACGAAAAAAGAATTTATTTTTCTGGTATTTTAATAATAAATTCCCCATCTTTAGAATATAAATATTTTTCTCTAGCATATCTAGCAATATAATCAGGATCCTGTAACTTATTAACATCTACTCGTAACTCTTCTTCCTTCTCTTTTAGACTGGCTAGTTTTTCATCTAATTCATTTTTTTCACGATATTTATCATATATTTCAACCCAGTAATGTCCAATTGTAAAAGTAGTTAAGATAATAATGGCTAAAGATCCTAATCCAAAAACAACCAGTCTTCTCTTAGTTTTTTTAACTGTACTAGAAGATTTCCTTTTTGCCATATTTTCATCACCCACCTTATCACCATATATTATAATCCTATAACAATAAAAGATTCAATAAACAAAAGAAAAAAAGCACTTACTTTACAGTCACTTTTTACGTAAAAATCTAAAAAAAGAATAGCTTAAAAGAAATCCCAAAATTAAAAGTAATAAAAAATAAATATGTAAAATACCATTATTAATTAATTTAATGCCTAAAAAATATATTAAAGAAAAATCTAAAAAAAACAAAAAATTACCCAGTATTTTAATTTCCTTATTTTTATTGAATAATAATCCAT
>CAVIRY010000125.1:0-5296 GCA_963645255.1 bacterium | reverse complement strand
TAAAAAAATAAAGTCTTTGCCTTTAATTCTTTTGATATAGATTCGATTATATCAAGTCCGTTTTTTTAGCTCAATAATAGCTTAAATGCACTTTCCTTTATATACGAAAAAAGTAGTGAGCCTTAATAAATAAGCTAACTACTTATGCTTTTAATTATTTTTTGTTTTTTATCACTATTAAACTTCTTTGACTATTTTCTATTGGTAATTCAAATTTTTTTATTTTTAATATTTGATATTTTTTTAATATTTTATTTTCTATTTCAGGTGTTAATTCATTGTCTATGTTCCCTTTCATAGCAACAAATACACCATCATTATTTACTAAATGCATTGTAAATTTTAATAGTTTTTCAATGTTTGCTACAGCCCTTGCGGTTACTACATCATATTTATCATGAAGATCTTCACCACGTGTATGAATAGCTTGAATATTTTCTAGTTGTAATTCTTTTATAATAGTATTTAAATAATTTACTCTTTTTTGTAAAGCATCTACCAATGTTATTTTCAAATTTGGATATACTATTTTTAATACTATTCCTGGAAATCCTGCACCTGTTCCTACATCACATAAGGTCTCTTTTGTTGATAAATCTATAATTTTTGTTAGAGTTAAACTGTCATAAAAGTGTTTTAAATAAACCTCTTCTTTTGATGTTATTCTTGTTAAATTGATTTTTTCATTCCATTCAATTAATAAATTATAAAACTTGTCTAATTTATTTAATTGCTCTTCTGTTAAATTGATTTCTAATTTTTTTGTTTCTGCAATAAACTGTTCTTTATTCATGTTTATTCCTTCTTAGATATACCATTAGTATTGATATATCTGCAGGATTTACACCAGATATTCTTGTTGCTTGCCCAAGTGTTGTTGGCCTGATTTCTGATAATTTTTGTCGGGCTTCACTAGCTAAATTAGGTACTTTGTCATAATCAATTGTTTCTGGAATGATTTTTTCTTCTAGGGATAGCATTTTTTCAGCTTCTTTGTTTGATTTTTTTATGTATCCTTCATACTTAATATTTATTTCTACTTGTTCTTTTACTTCTTTTGAATATGGTATGTCAATAAAATGTTCTAAATCGTCAATTTTAATTTCTGGTCTTTTTAAAAAATCATATAATGACATACCATCTTTTAATGGTGTTGAACCAATGGAACTTATATAATCATTTGTTTGTTGTTTTGGTGTAATTCTAGTTTCTTTTAAAAGTTCAAATAAATTATCTATATCTTTTAATTTTTGTACAAATTGTTGATACTTCTCTTCTGATAATAAACCTACGTCATGTCCATATTTTCTTAGTCTAATGTCAGCATTGTCATGTCTTAGGAGCAGTCTGTACTCTGCTCTTGATGTTAGTAAGCGATATGGATCTTTTACACCTTTGGTTACTAAATCATCTATTAAAACTCCAATGTATGATTCATTTCTGTTTAATATTAATGGTTCTTTTCCAGATAATTTTAAGGAAGCATTAATTCCAGCAATTAAACCTTGTCCGGCTGCTTCTTCGTAGCCTGATGTTCCATTAATCTGTCCAGCTGTGTATAATCCTTCGATTAGTTTTGTTTCTAAGGATCTTTTTAATTGCTTTGAATCTATGGCGTCATATTCAATGGCATAAGCATATTTTAGTATTTTGGCATGTTCTAATCCAGGTAAACTATGGACCATTAGTTCTTGAATATTGTGTGGCATACTTGTTGAAAAACCTTGTAAGTAAATATCATCATAATAAATACTCTCTGGCTCTAAAAATAATTGATGTCTTTCTTTATCACTAAATCTTACTACTTTATCTTCTATAGATGGACAATATCTTGGTCCTACTCCTTCAACATAGCCTCCATACATACTTGATTCTTTTAAGTGTTTTTTTATTATTTTATGTGTTTCTGGTGTTGTATAAATTAAATGACAGTCTATTTGATTTTTATAATCATAATACGCTTTATTATCAAAAGAGAATGTTAATTCTTGCTTATCTCCTGACTCTACTGATGTTTTTGTATAATCAATTGATGCTTTTTCTATTCTAGGTGGAGTCCCTGTTTTTAAACGAATTATTTTGAAACCTAAATCTTTTAATTTTGTACTTAAATATTTAGATTCTTTTTCCCCTTTTGGTCCAGATGGTGTTTTTTGTGAACCGGTTAAAACTATGGAACGTAGATATGTTCCAGTTGTTAGAATTACGGCTTCAGAGTTTATTTTTGTTTCATCATCAAGTATTACCCCTTGTATTTTGCCATCTGTTACAATTAAATCTTCTACCATGGCCTCTTTTATTTCTAACTTTTCTTCGCTATTTAATGTTTTTAACATTTCTTTTGGATAAGTTACTTTATCGGCTTGAGCTCTTAATGCTTGAACTGCTGGACCTTTTTTTGTATTTAACATCTTTATTTGTAATGTGGCTTTGTCAGCATTTCTTCCCATTTCACCACCTAGGGCGTCGATTTCACGAACAACTATTCCTTTAGCTGGCCCTCCGATAGATGGATTACATGGCATATCAGCAATATTTTTTATATTTCCTGTTATTAATAATGTTTTATGTCCAAGACGTGCTGTCGCTAGAGAAGCTTCACATCCTGCATGACCGCCCCCTACTACTATTACTTCATATTTCATTTTGTCACTTCCTATTTTCCTACACAAAAATTTTCAAATAAATTATCTATTATTTCATCTGTATATGATATGCCTATTACCTGACCAAGTAAATCAAAACATTCTTTTAAATCTATTGTGATTAAATCTATTGGTAATGATTCATTTAGACTTTTTTCAGCTGATAAAATACTTTGATAAGCCCTTGTTATTAATGATATTTGTCTACTGTTACTTAAATATGTATAGTCTTTTGTTGTAATTTTTTCTAAGTTGAACATTCCTTTTATTTTTGATTTTAAGGAATCTATTCCTTCTATTGAATTAGTATCTGTTTCTACAACATTTTCTAAATTTTCTGGTAATTTAATATTTCTTTCTAGATCTTTTTTATTTATTACTATAATTCTTTGTTTATCCTTAGTTTTTTCTAGTATTTCTAAGTCTTCTGCAGTTAGTTCTTCATTATTGTTTAAGACTAAAATTATTAAATCGGCATCGTCTACAGCTTTTAAACTCTTTTCCACACCAATTTTTTCTACAATGTCGTCTGTCTTTCTGATTCCGGCTGTATCTATAAACTTTATCAGAATGCCATCAATGTATGTTTGGCCTTCAACTATATCTCTTGTTGTTCCCGCTACGTTTGTTACAATAGCTTTTTCCTCGTCTAATAGTTTATTTAAAATACTACTTTTACCAACATTTGGTCTACCTAGTATTACTGTTTGTATTCCATTTTTAATTATTGAAGATGACTTTGATCTTTCAATTAAACTTTTAAGTTCTTCTTTCATGTTTTTTATTTCTTTAGCTATTTTTTCTTCTGTTACTATTTCTATGTCATAATATTCTGGATAATCAATATTAACTTCTATTGATGATAAAAGATTTTTTAATCTATCTCTAAATAAGGTAATTAATTTTGATAAGTCTCCATTAAGTTGAGAGAGTGCCATTTTTTTTGCTTCGGAACTTTTACTTTCGATTAGATCCATAATAGCTTCACTTTCAATTAGGTCAATTCTACCATTTAAAAAAGCTCTTTTTGTGAATTCACCTGGCTCGGCTAATCTAGCACCTGCGTTTAACATTTTCTCTAAAACTTGTTTTGTTGTGATTATTCCACCGTGACAATTAATTTCTACTATATCTTCTGTAGTATATGTCTTTGGAGATTTCATTACTGATACTAATACTTCATCTATTCTTTCTGTTTCATTTTTGATGAAGCCGTAATGAATTGTATGAGAATCAACTTTTGTTAGGTCTTTTCCTTCAAAGCATTTATTAACAATATTTATAGCATCATTTCCTGATAGTCTTACGATTGATATTGCCCCTACTCCAAGTGCTGTTGAAATAGCTACTATTGTGTCATTCATGGTATCCCTCCTTTTTCTTCGTATATTATAGCACATTATTCTAATTTGAGATATTTTTTGTACGAAAAAAAGAAGAAATTAATCTTCTTTTGGTTTGATAACTACATAACGATTAGGTTCTTCCCCTTCACTTTCTGTATATACTTTCTTGTTGTTTGTTAAAGTGTTATGAATTATTCTTCTTTCATATGAGTTCATTGAATCAAGTTTAGCCTCTATTTTTGTATTGGCCACTTCTCTAGCAACTTTTTTAGCTAAATATTCAAGTGACTTCTCTCTTTTTTCTTTGTAAGAGTTTATATCGATAATGAATTTAAAGTTTTTACCTAATTCATTAAGTATATGTTGGTTAGTTACAATTGTTAGTGCTTTTAAATTTTTACCATTTCTTCCTATTAGTAAAGCATCATTATCTGAATATATTGTATAAGTTGGTATTTCATCTTTATTTTTTATTTCTATATTTACTGTAAATCCTAGTTTCTTCAGAATTTTTTGAATATATTCTTTGATATATTTTATTACTTCTCGTCTTTCCACTACTTCTATTTCTATTTTTTTACTTTTAAATAAGCCGCCTTTTTTTTCTTCTAGTTCTTTTATTATTAGGTTATCTTGTGTTTCTTGTAAATCTATTGTTGCATTTGAAATTGCTTCTTCTTTAGTTTTTCCTATATATCTATGCTTTTCCATTTACTTCTTTACTCCTTTTAACAATAATATTTTGAACTATAGTAAATATATTTGATGTTACCCAGTATATTCCTAATCCTGATGGCATGAAGATACCTGTTAATACTAGCATTACTGTCATCATTGTAGGCATCATTTTCATTGTAGGGTCAGTCATATTTGCTGTTGAATTCATTTTTAATGAGTAATATGTGCTTCCACCTATTAGTAATATTATAATTAAATATGCTAGCCAGTTGCTAGTAAATATTCCTACTGAAGGTGTTGTTCCTAATTGTAATGTTAAAAATTTATCTTCAAATATGGCTGGCGTTCTTTGTACTGCTTCGAAGAAAGCTATAAATAATGGCAATTGCAAAAATGAGAATAGACATCCTGATAATGGGTTTATATTATGTTTTTTGTAAATCATCATCATTTCTTGTTGCTGTTTCATCATTGATTCTTGATCCGTTTTGTTTTTATACTTATTCTTTAGTCTTTCAAGTTCTGGTTGTGCTTTTTTTATTAACTCTGACTGTAATGCGGTCTTTTTAGTAACTGGATATGCTAGTAATCTTATTATTAATGTTAATATTATTAATGATACTGCGT
>CAVIRY010000124.1:0-2737 GCA_963645255.1 bacterium | reverse complement strand
AAAAACTATTATGTATGTAAGGATTTAACAAGTACAACATGTGATGGTAAATATCAAGTTACAGGAACTAGTAATTATCAAATTACTTATGATAGAACATTTAATTTCCTATATGGAAATGATGTTACCTGGGATGGAACTAACTATACCTTAACCGATACATATACGTCTGTAAATACCTGGTCAACAGATAGAACAACGCCAGCCAAGAAATACCATTATACATGTCTAAATACAACAGGAGTATGTAGTAAAGTTTATTATATCTATGACTTTAGTAGTCTTTCTAAGATTTACTGTTTAACACTCTCATCAGGTAAAGATATAGAAGATGCCAAAGATGAGATGTTTACAAATACAACAGATTCAACTATGAAAATGAAACTAGATACATGGTATAAGAACAATATGACTAATTATACTAGCAAACTAGAAGATACTATCTTTTGTAATGATAGGACATTGTATAAAGGCTCACTAGTAGGTAAAGATACAGACGCAGGAACGGGTGACTCAGATTTCAGTGCTCTTAATAGAAATTGGTGGCCATATAATCAAAGCCCAAGCGTAGAATGTTTAAATGTAAGTAGGGATGGTTTTACGGTATCTACTAATTCAGGTGGAAATGGAAAACTTACTTATCCAGTAGGATTGTTAACAGCAGATGAGGTACTATTAGCAGGAGGAAGAAGTGAAAATTATGATTATTATCTATATACAGGTCAATTATTTTGGTCAATGTCTCCAGTTTCTTTCAATGGTGGTGTTAGCGGTTTTGCCACATCTTTCTACGTTGAAGATTATGGTGGCTTGCGGAGTTATCTTACAAACCAAGTCTATGGTGTGCGGCCTGTAGTTTCACTTGCACCTGGGACCAAGACTTCAGAGGGAATTGGCACTGTAGATGATCCGTTTGTTGTTGAATAAAACTAAATAAATACGACTGGTAAATAAATTTATCTGTCGTATTTTTAATTTTGTCGCTTACAAATAGTTCCCAATTTAAATATTAAACATAAAATTTAATGAGAGGAGAATATTATTTTTATGGATGAAAATAAAAAATGTCAATGTAATGATTTATATGAACAAATAAATAAACAGAAAGCTGAGTCCAATATAAATGTTAAATATTGTTATCTTCAAGGACCTCCTGGTCCAACAGGTCCAGCCGGTCCTGTTACAATTACTGTCGGAAAAGTAGAAACAACAGAGGCTAAAACAGAAGCATCAGTAACTAACTCTGGTTCTAATACCGATGTTATATTAGATTTTAAAATTCCTAAAGGAGATAAAGGCGAAACAGGTGAACAAGGTCAAACAGGAGAACCTGGTCCAGAAGGAAAACCTGGTACTACTACTATAGAATCCTATGGTGAAAAGTACTTAACAAAGAAAGAAGACTTAAAATTAACTGCCAGTACAGACACAATTGTACCTCTTAATGAAATTGGACCTAGTAAAAATATAAATTCTGATACTGAAAATACTATTCAAATAAATCAATCAGGAACTTATCTAATTAGTTTTTATTTCAGTGCTAAGCCAAATAAGTCATGTAATTTAAATATCAGTGTAATGAAAGGAAACACTTTATTAACAGGAAGTAATGTTAGTGTATCCTGGGAACCAAGTTTTCAAAAAGACGTATCTGGAACACTTATTTCGAACCTATCTTCTGATGATAAAATAACTCTAAACGTACGCTCTGATATAGAAGTAGACTTATCATTTGATGGTAATACTGATGCCATCTTAACACTTACTAAAATAGGTTAAAATAAAAAGTAGATATAATGTCAAAAATATATTGATTATCTACTTTTTCTATATGAAAATCTTGCTATAAAAAATATATAAGATATAATAGTAAAAAAAGGAGAAATAATATGTTAAAAAATATAATTAAAATTATTTTACTTGTTCTAGGAGTTATAATTTTAGATATGGGAATTATAACCGAAATAGATGGTATAGGTAGATTCGCTATGATTTTATTTGGAACAGTATTTTCTATTGTAGGAGGATTACTTTCTTTTCAAAAAAATAAATAAATTAAAATTTAAAATTTTATTGGAAAAACAAAGAAAAAATAGTATTATAAAAAGTAAGTAAAAAAGTTACTTAAAATAAAGTAGGTGTAGTACATGATAAATTCAAAAGTAACAGACATAAAAAATATTCGTAAAGATAAAATAATATATATGATAGCTTGGACTTTTTTCTATGCTTGGCTTGTAAGTTTTTTTACCTGGTGGATTAACAGTTTTAGTAAAGGAATAATATTTGAAAGAGATACAGCAGTTCTTATAAATATATTAATACTTATATTTGTTACATTTTTTTCATTTTTTATTAAGCCTCAAAAATTTAAAAAATATATAACTCACGCAGGAATATTAGGTATCATAATTTTAATATTTTATGGATTTTGTCTCACAATTAAAAGCATCACTCTTTACAAAGACGTTATTATCTTATTATCAATATCTATAGCATTCGTTTTTCTAGGACTATTATCTAGTTTTATATATATACTAAATAATACTGAAAAATTTTATTCATGTATAACTGGTAACATTATAATAACAACAATAGCAATTATTCAAAATGCTTTTCGTTTTAATGTTATAGTAAATTATTTTATATTAATTATAGTTTTTATAATAACAATTTTAATGAGTCTAAAATTTAAAGAACAAGATTATGAAAAAGAAGAAATAAAGTTTTCAAAAAC
>CAVIRY010000123.1:0-5547 GCA_963645255.1 bacterium | reverse complement strand
TTATTGCTAATTTTAATTACTCAGGTTCTACTGATACTGCTATTAAAGATACAGCTGTTGGTAAGGTAAAAAGGGCTTTAAATAATAGAAAATTAACTGAGGTACTAAAAAAGAATAATATTTCAACCGAATGTTTACCTGGCGCTAATGCTTTTTCTGACTTAGTACTTTTAGTAACTTCTGATATTATATCTGGACATGATTTTGATGAGGAAGTAGATAATGGTATAGGAGAAGAATTAAGAAATAGATTAGACAAGTTTTCTGATGCTTTTTCACTTATGTCTATGATAAAAGGCGCTAAAGAAACTTGCAACGGAACCAATCCTAGTGTTGCTTTAGTAGATGAAAATAATAACGTTTTAACAATTGATAATGAAACCATCACTAAAAAAGATAAAAAATATATAAATAGGCAAGTCAGCAAAATGAAAGAATACCAAGATATAAAAACAGCCTATAATAAGGTTCTTGGATATTATAGAAATCAGGAAACAAATTTAAATAGAGTAGTTAAAGATAGAAATAAAAAAGCCCAACAATATAGAAACTTCCTATTATCATTACAGTCTATACCAAGTAATGAAGAAATAACTAATTATCATAAAGCATTAGAATTTATTCCAGATGAAGATTTAAAGTTACAATTTTTAAAATGTATATATGAACATAATCTTAGTTATTATCAAGAATTAGAAGAAGAATATAAAAGAGTATTTACTAAAGAGAAGTCTCTTTATAATAAAGTTTTATCCGAATATTCTCTTCCTAATAATACAGAGTTTTTAAATGATATTATTATAAAATATACATTAGATGATTTAAGAGAAGCTTTAGAAAGATTGAAAAGAATTAATTTTAC
The DNA here is from genome assembly GCA_963645255.1 of bacterium. Taxonomy (GTDB): domain Bacteria; phylum Bacillota_I; class Bacilli_A; order RF39; family UBA660; genus CAG-877. Next base: position 4,685 of record CAVIRY010000123.1, on the reverse strand, counting down.
TGATAAAGAGTTAGTGTGTCAAGTGTTATCAATAAGTAGTAAGGAAACTATAACTTTTCTATCTTCTTTAACTGAAAAACAAATAATACCAGTCACTTTTTATAAAGACAATTTAAGTATTTTTTCTAATGAAAGTCCAACTCGTCATACTGTTTTAGAAAATATTAATTCGATAACTTCTTCTGGTATTAATCCAAGGTATTTATATGAATATACTGATATACTTTTAGTTGACAGTGATTCTCTCCAAGAAAGAATTGATTTAATGAATGATGAAGGATTACTTAATAGTATTAAGAAAGATTCTAATATTTCATTTTTTAAAACACCTGATTTGGCTAAAAGGATATCTGTTATTAAAAGAACAACTCATATGCCTAGTGTAATTGAAGATATTGATTTATTAAATTTCAGTAGTACTAGATGGAAAAGAGTTTTGGTTATGGATACGATTGATATGTCGGTTTCTAAAGAAGACTTATCGGCCTTTTTAGAAAAAGATGACTTCTTTATATCTGATAGTAAGTTGGATGAGTTTCTTCCGGCAAGTACAAACACGCCGAAAAAGTTGACACTTGAAATCTGATGTGCTATAATCTAGATGTTTGACGCCTCATGCTCAAACCGCATTGAAAAGGTTATAAACAATTTATTTGTGCCTTAAGAGCGAGTCTTAAGTTATTAATTAAAGGAGGTAATTATTAATGAACGCTGTAATTAAAGTTGGTGGAAAGCAATATTACGTACAAGAAAATTCTGAAATTTACGTAGAAAAGCTTGATGCTGAAGCTGGAGACACAGTTAAATTTGATCAAGTTTTAATGCTTGATAGTAAAATTGGTAGTCCTTATCTTACTAATGTTACCGTTGAAGGCGAAGTAGTTAAAAATGGTAAACAAAAGAAAATTAAAGTTTTCAAGTATAAGAGTAAAGACAGATCTAATCGTAAGACTCAAGGACATAGACAACCCTTTACTAAAGTAAAAATCACTAAAATTAACGGTTAATTATGATTAAAGTTAAAGTAATAAAAGATAGTGATATGATAAAATCTATTTCTATACTAGGTCATGCTATGTATGCAGACTTTGGTAAAGATATTGTTTGTAGTGCTGTAAGTAGTATCACAACTACAACAATAAATGGAAGTTTATCATTAGATAAGGAAAGTCTAAGTTATGAAGTTAGTAAAGATGGATTAGTAATTGAAAATATTAAGAATGATAAAGTTACCCAAACTTTACTAAAAAATATGATTAGTCTTTTGAAAGAGTTGGAAAATGATTATCCAGCTAACGTAGAAGTAAAATAAGGAGGAGAATTATGAGATTTTTAAAATTAGATATTCAATTATTTGCTCATCATAAAGGGCAAGGATCAACATCTAATGGTCGTGATTCTGCAGGACGTAGATTAGGAGCTAAAGCTGCTGATGGTGAATTTGTAACTGGTGGCAGTATTATATATCGTCAACGTGGAACTAAAGTATTCCCAGGGACTAACGTTCGTCGTGGAAGTGATGATACTTTATATTCTACAATTGATGGAATTGTTAAGTTTGAACGCTTAGGAAGAGATAAGAAACAAGCTTCAGTATATCCTAAAGAAGCATAAATATGAGCCATAAAGGCTCTTTTTTTTGACCTAGATATTTCTAGGAAAATTTGCTATACTAAAAAATGAAAAAGGGAGGCATCAATATGTTTGTAGATGAAGTAGAAATAAAAGTAGAAGCTGGTAACGGAGGAGATGGATGTACCGCTTTTCGCCGTGAAAAATATATCGAGCAGGGCGGACCTTATGGCGGAAATGGTGGACGCGGTGGAGATATAATTTTTAAAGTAGACCAAGGCTTACATACACTTCTTGACTTACGTTATCAAAAAATTTTAAAGGCCAAAAAAGGGGAAAATGGTCGAGGTAAAAATCAAAATGGAAAAAATGCCGAACCATTAATCATCAAAGTTCCTCAAGGTACAGTAGTAACAGACCTTGAAACAGGTTTAATAATTGCAGACCTTTCTAAAAAAGACCAAGAAGAAGTAATTGCCAAAGCTGGCCGCGGTGGTAGAGGTAATACTGCTTTTAAAACCCAGACCAATACGGCACCAGATTATTCAGAACATGGTGAAGAAGGTGAGAAAAAGACTTTAAAAGTAGAAGTAAAATTACTAGCAGACGTTGGATTAGTAGGTCTACCTAGTGTTGGTAAAAGCACTATTATTTCTGTAATATCAAAGTCAAAACCAAAGATTGCCGCTTATCACTTCACAACACTTTCGCCAAATTTAGGCGTGACAAAGTCAACTGATGGTAGAAGTTTTGTTGTTGCTGACTTACCAGGATTAATAGAAGGAGCCTCAAATGGCGAAGGACTTGGTGACAAATTCTTGCGTCATATTGAAAGAACTAAAGTAATAGCTCATGTTATAGATATGTCAGGTAGTGAGATGAGAAATCCATATGAAGATTATCTTTTAATAAACAAAGAACTAGAAGCATTCAATCCTAAACTATTAAAAAAACCACAGATAATTATTGCTAATAAAATGGACTTAGACAGTGCTAAAGAAAATTTAGAAGAATTCAAGAAAAAAGTAGATGCCGAAATATTCGAAATAAGTGCTATAACTCATACCGGTCTTCAAAAAGTAGTAGATCGTCTTGCTGATTTATTAGATGAAATACCAGATAATCCATTATATGATGATACTGAAATAGAAAGTCATTTCCTATACAAGTTTAAGAAAGAAGAACCATATACTATTACTAGAGATTCTGATGGTACCTGGGTAATATCTGGTAAAGAAATAGAAAGAATCTTCAAAATGACTAAATTCAATAGTGAAGAAGCAATTTACCGATTTGCTAAAAAACTACGTCGTCTAGGAGTAGACGCCAAACTAGAAAGCCTAGGAGCTAAAGAAAACGACCAAGTACGTATTCTAGATTTCTATTTTGATTATAAAGATTAAGAGGTTGGTTATATGTTAACTATAAGTACATTTAATATTCAAAATAAAGAAGATAAAAATAAGCTTAAATTCATTAAAAATTATCTCATTGATAACAACATAGATATTTTAAACTTACAAGAAGCTTACCCTAAATTCATGAGAAAGTTTCAAAATAACTTAAAAGATTATAAAATAACAGGAAATTATAGATATTTATATTTTCCTAAAATAAATGAAGCCAATCCCATCATTACAAATAAAAAAGTACTATATAGTAAAACATATCGACTTCCTCATCTTCCATCACTATTAAATAGAATAATTACTAAAACAGTTATTATGATAGATAATAGAGAAATATCAATATATAATACACACCTAGACTATAAATATTTATCTGTAAAAAAACGTCAATTAGATAAAATTTTAGATATACTAAAAAAAGATAAAAATCTTATTATTTTAACAGGAGATTTTAATCTAAAAGACAATAAAGAAATATTCAATGATTTTACTGAAAAACTAGAAAAAATGAATATATATCGTGTCAAAATCGATGAAAAGACCTTTAAACCATCTAAATATAAAAGAGCAATAGATCATATTTTCTTATCAAAAGACTTTAAATTAGTTGATAAATTAGTCATTAAAGACATTAAAACTAGTGATCATTACCCAGTATTAATAAAGGTATTAGTTGATTAATTTAAAAAAAGTAATTGCTAAGAAATAAATTTATGATATAATTTAAATAGATTAAGATTGCGAAGGTGAAAAATATGTATGACGTTAATTTTTTAATATCAAATGGAGTAGATGTAAATAAGAGTTTAGAGTTATTTGGAGACATGGATACATACAATGAAACAGTAGGTGAGTTTCTAGTGAGTGCCAAAGAAAAAATGGCTAAACTCCAAAAATATAAAGATGATAAAGATATGCCTAATTATGCAATTTATGTCCATTCATTAAAAAGTGACGCTAAATATTTTGGATTTACTAAATTAGCTGATTTAGCGTATGATCAAGAAATGAAAAGTAAAGAAGGAGATATGTTCTATATATATGAACATTATCAAGAACTAATTGATGAAGTGGAAAAAACAATAAATATTGTTAAAAAATATATTTCTCCTGAATCAGAAGTTGCTCCAAGCGAAGAAAAAGTACCAACAGCAACTAGTACAACAGTATCCCCTGAAGAAGTAGCGTCTGTTGCTGCTGTAAAGACTCCTACTGAAACACCAGCAACACCATTGCCAACATCATCAAATGTAGAACCCGCTGAAGTGTATTCACAAAAGACAATTCTTGTAGTGGATGATTCTAACATTATTAGAAACTTCGTAAAAAGAATATTTAGTGAAAACTATAATATAGGTATGGCAAAAGATGGAGAAGAGGCTCTAAATATTATTAAAGCTAATGCATCAAATGAAAATATAGTAGCAATTCTATTAGACTTAAACATGCCAAAAGTAGATGGATTTGCTGTATTAAAATATATGAATGAACATCAATTATTCGATAGTATGCCAGTTTCAATAATTTCTGGAGACTCATCAAAAGATACAATTAATAAAGCTTTTACATATCCAATTATTGATATGTTAGGTAAGCCCTTTACTGAAGGAGACGTAAAAAGAGTAATTGAAAAAACAATGTATTTTAAAGAAAATGTATAAAAAATAAAGAAGTATTTGTGAGACTGCTGAAAAAGTTTACAAA